>JBHADY010000087.1:0-8982 GCA_041855325.1 Ignavibacteriota bacterium | reverse complement strand
CATCCAAAGAGAAGGAATGCCAGAAGTGGATACTTACTTCGAGAACGGTGGCAAGACAAAGGTCATCCGCTGCACTGATAATTACTGCTGGAAAGTCGCTACGCCAGAGGCAGCATACTTAATAGCTAATACTATATCTGAATAATGATTTTAATTTTTATCAATAATATTTAATAACACAGAAAGAAGATTTTATAACACAGAAAGGAAAGTAAGATGATTAATAAACAAATCACGGGCAACCCTCTGCAGACTATCAGCATAAAAGCGACAGAGGACATAAAGCCATATAGGTTCATAAGTGCAGTTGGCGGATATTGCTCTCCTACGGAGATTCCAATCGGCACGAGCGAACGCAAATGGAAAAGTGGAGATATGGCATCTATCATCAGCTATGGCATTGTCCTCTTGGAGTGCCAAGACACTATTGCCTCTGGCGATAAACTGGAAGTCGGCTCGGACAACGGAAAAGCCAGTAAGCACACTTCGGGGCAGTTCGCCGCCACGGCACTTAGCCACGGAGATGCAGGCGCTATCATCAAAGCGAAGTTAGTAATTTAGTACTTAAGTTAGTAAATAGGACTTATCTATGGAATACCTAATTCAAGCGAGTACAATAATCGATGAAGTGGGCGAAAACGAAATGAGACGCATCTGCTCCAATGGTGCCGGGGCAATCAATATGGAGAAAATCAGGATGATGATTAAATATGCAGAGACCTGCATAAATAGCTATCTGCACGGCAGGTATTACACTCCTTTTAACTATAATAGGGTGCCGAAGCTCATTGAGTTCTTAGCAAAGGAGCTGACTATAGTCTATCTATACGAAGTAGCTTACTCAAAAGATAAACTACCCGATGCCATAGCAGCACGAAAGAAAGATGCCATCGCCCTTTTGAAGGAAGTGCGAGCTGGGAACGTTGCCCTCGGTATATCGAAATCGCCACCGCCATTCATAATTATGCGAAAGAATGAATATTAATTTCGCGAAAGAATGAATACTAACATATAATAACACAAATATTTAGAGCGATAGGGAGCGGAGAAAAATGACATAAGAAAGGAACTTTTGTTTAACGATTAAAAGGAGGAAAAAGCGATGAAACGCATTATAGTATTTTTTGCATTCATTCTCATTGCGTTGCCAGCACTGGCGGTGGAGAAATACATAATCTATTGCAATGGGGAGCTTTTGGAAAAGTCGCGAATTGTTGCTCTAGCGGAAGTCGGAGTAATGGAAACAGGGAAAAATCGCGGTGAAGTGCAGAAATACCTGAAGCCATTCAATGCAAGGGGAGGCACTCCGTACTGCGCTGCGGGCTTATATTGGAGTTTCCTTCAGGCGTGCCACCAGATGAATATGCCGAAGGATTCTATCCCTATCCCCAAGACTATGCTCGCTAATGGCATCTATAACTACGCGAAGAAGCGCGGCAGAAAAGCCAAAGTAAAGGTAGAAGTAGATGACCTAATCGTGTGGAAGCGCCGTGCCTCTTATCGGGGGCATATAGAAAGAATCATCTCCGTCGGCACCGGCGGGAATGTTCGGACTATAGCCTTTAACTCATCGCAAACAATAAAAGGGAAACGTCGCGACGGCGTTTTCATTAAGAATAGGAACATCAACAAACCACTTGCCAAGATGAGAATACGTGGCTTCATCGGCTTTAGAAGGAGATAAGCCCGTCCGCGTGGTCGCAATTAATGCGGTTTCTCGAAAAAGGGAAACCGCACTTTTATATAACTTAATACATAATTTTATAACTTAACTCATAAAACTATGAATACAAATACAGAAAGAAAAAAGATAGAGCAAATACTGACGAAGGAGCTATCCAAACCGACTGCATTCGATGGCTTTTTCTCGGCAATGGAGGCATTGCCGAATCCGGATTTAGTACTTATGCAGAGCGGGAAAGGCATAGCGGCGTATCGCGAACTGAAGCTGGATGCTCACCTCTGGAGCTGCATACAATCGCGCAAGAGCGGCTTGCTTAGCCTTTCTTGGAGCTTGGAGCAGAACTCCACCATAGACGATAAAGTCTATAAAAGCACATATAATATGCTGAACCGCCTCGACATACACAATATTATGCGGGACATATTAGAGGCTCCGCTATTCGGCTGGCAGCCATTAGAGATTATGTGGGAAACGGAAAAAGCCACAGGCGAGCTACTCCCATCCGCAGTGATAGCCCGACCGCACGAGTGGTTCCAGTTCAATATGCGTCAGGAGCTAATCTTTAAGAAGAACCTATCGGATAACGTGGTAATAAGCAAGTACAAGGTGCTGTGTCCGCGATTCGAAGCCACTTACGACAATCCATACGGTAATTCCCTGCTTTCGAAGTGCTATTGGCCCATCATCTTTAAAAATGGGGGCTTAAAGAACTGGGTGCATTTCGCTGAGCGCTATGGAATGCCTATTTTGATGGGACAATACACGCGTGGTAGCACTCGCGAAGAAGCTAATAAACTCGCCGACGCCTTAGCCGATATGTCCGAGGATTCCATCATAGTAACGCCATCGGATATAAACATCACACTGCACGAGGCGGTGCGTTCCACTTCTAACTCACTGTATAAAGAGCTAATCAAATACTGCAACTCGGAGATATCAAAGGCTATACTCTCGCAAACGCTGACCACAGAATTGGAACTGGGCTCGTACGCAGCTTCGCAGACGCACTTTAAGATACGCAAGGAGGTAATCCTTAGCGACATCAAACTCGTGGAGAGCACTATAAACACGCTGATTAGCTATTACATAGAGCTAAACTTCTCCTCGCACGCACCGCGCTTCAGCATAAATGCAGACGAAGAACTGAAGAGCGAAAAGTTAGAAATCGACCTGAAAATCGCTCGCGAAAGTGGATACAAACTAAGCAAAGAATACCTAATGAGAAACTATAACTTCTACGAGGGCGATTTAATCGAATAGTCAGAGATAAATACTCAATTTAATGCAGAAAAATTGCAAAAAATTGCGTATATTTGTTATTTAGTAATTAATTTGCTTAATTTATATATAATTAGCGACAAATACATTCATTCACTATGAAATAGCTGTCGCAAACACAACAACCTGATGATGAGAAAAGCACTTTTTGCCCTGCAGATACTTTTATTTTTTGTGGCATATAGCCTATACGCGCAGAATGCAAGCGTGATATTAGATAAAGTATTAGTAAATGGTAAAAATCACAGTAATTTAGACCCGAGTACATTCGTATTCAAGACGACGGATAAAATCGAAGTATTCTACCATTTGGAGACGGAAGAAACCCAGAAAGTACCATTTCGTTTTATGGTGAAAATGAAATATCAGGATCAGGAGTATAATCAAGCAAATAATACAAAATCCATAGTATTTCAATCCCTCGAGGAAAGCACGTATCACGTGGATATCTCTGCTTTAGACCCGAATAACAAGCTGAACGCAATTCCTCTGCAGTTTAGCTTTAGGGTGAATAACCGCGAGGTGGCTATGCGAAATGAACTAAGACAAAGCAAAGAGAAAATTGCCGAGCTGGATAGCGCGCTAAGCGCAGCATCACCTGGCGGAGTAAGCCAAAAAACCAGCACTTTGCTACTATATGCACTCTCCAGCATACTGGGTATAGCCTGCGTTTTAATGGCACTTAAACTATTAAAATCGAAAAGAATAAATAAAATAAATAAAGGAACAAGCACGATGAGTGACCTATCAAGTGAATTAATTATGCTAAGACAAGAGGTGGCAAACCTGAAGAAAGAGAATGCCGCTCTGCGCCAGCAAATTGATAATTTGAGTTTTCGCTCAAATGAACTGAACAAACAAAATAATGAACTTAGGGACAAAACGGATAAGCTATCGAAGTTCAATTCCGAGCTCACAGAGCTGCAATCGCAGAAAGATGACCTATTCGCTATGGTCATTCACGATATTAAAAATCCAGCGGGCTTAGTGAAAAACTTAGTAGAACTGCTTAACTCTTATGACCTATCGGCTACCGAGCAAAAGGAAATTATGGACGACATCCTGGTTACCACTTCGAAGATTGTGAATCTATCGCAAGAGGTTACGAAGATACTCGCCCTGGAAAGTAGCTTCATTAACCTGAATATTGGTAACTACCAGCTCGCTGAAGTAGCAAAAGACGTCGTGCGAAGGAACGCCATAAGCGCAGAGAAAAAGCAGATAGAAATTATCGAAGAGTATAAGGATATGCCGGATATTCCTATAGACCCGCAGAGAGTCGAAGAGGTAATAGATAATCTTATATCGAATGCGATTAAGTACTCACCTAAAGGTTCTACTGTGAAGGTAACTGTCGATAAATCAGGTGATTACGCTCAGGTGATAGTTAAAGACAATGGCTTGGGCTTATCTCAGGAAGACATAAGCCGGGCATTCCAAAAGGGCGTAAGGCTATCGGCAGCGCCAACTGCGAACGAACACAGCTCTGGCTTCGGGCTTTGGATAGTTAAAAAACTAACCGAAGCACACAAGGGAAAGATTAAAATCTCCAGCGCCCTCGGCAAAGGCTCCACCTTTACGGCTCAATTCCCACTCGTGCGAGTTGAAGACCCAGTAGAAGATAATAAAGAATAAACAAAATAGGAAAGATTATGAACGCAAAAAAACGAATTTTATCATCTGCTTTTGCGGTGGCTATGGGAGCTTTGGCTCTCTTTCCGGGCAATGCCGATGATTCAATGATAAAGATAAAGACACTGACTTTTGATTCTATCACTACGCGTCGCGCTGTATTCGACTTCCCTACCGATGGCGAATATAGAAAAATAATAATGAAATACACACTGAAGTGCGATCCTCGCACCACGCACGACAGATTCGATTGTGGCGAATGGGACTACAGCTCCTATTCTTACATTTATCACAATACGGGACGCGACACAGTCTATTCCCTTAAAACTCCACGCTTTATGCTGGGGAAATCCACTGATAAAGTACTGAAATACGCCCCAATTAGCGAAGCCGATAAGTATAAAAACACATACAAAGAAACTGCTCTCACAGGGGAAATCACTTCTGCCAGCGAAACTGAAGACATAATCCTAATCGATGGCGAAGCAAATCAAAACCTCGTCATCGGCGATAAGCCTTTCAGAATGCAATATGTGCTATCCAATAAAGAATTAAAAGAAGTAAATGCGAACGGAAAGAAGTTCGCTAAGCTTAGCTTAAACTTCCTTAAAGCTGGTAAAATCAAGAACTTAAAGATTTCGGCTCTGCAGAAGATCATTAACGTTCCCGAAGCAACTAATGAAACAGGCACTCTCCTCTATAGCGGTGATTATACTGCTGCAGCTGCCGGCTGGAACGAAATCATTCTCGGCAAGGAGTTTGAAACTCGAAAGAATGGCTATGGCTTAGTGCTGAACATCTCTGGCGATGGCTTCGACACAGCTGATAATGGATTCGTGCAGGGCAATAAAGAGCAATTCGCTGCTACGGGAAATAGTAAATATGCTGAATTCGACGGCGTGAATGACTATATCGAAGTTAAAGGCGATAACATACTGAAGAATACGAAGGAATTCACTATAGAAGCTATGGTGAAAATGAATAAGCAAAAAAGCTGGTCTAAGATTATGGGTGTTGGCGATAGAACTCACTTCGAAATCGGCGACAAAGGCGACCTGCACTTCTTTATGAGAAATGAAGCGAATAACTATGCTAAAGTAGCAAATGCACTTAAAGTAGGCGAATGGACTCATATCGCAGCTGTATTCAATGGCAATGGCAAAGACAATACCGAAAGACTAAAACTATACATTAACGGTAAGCCAGCGACTGTTACTTATAATGGTCAAATCCCTGCTAGCCCAACTAACTCTAAGAAGCATTTTAATATCTCCTCCACCGAGTGGGGCAGTGCTTGCTTTAATGGTGGCATAACTAACGTTAGAGTATGGAAAACAGCCCTCACGGCTGATGAAATAGCTGAATATCATAATAAGACTTTCCTATCCTCTAATCCAGATCATAATAATGAAGACTTACTACTTAACTTCAATATGATGGATATTGATGATAAAAACTTCCAGTTTATTGATGGACATCATAAGGATATTAAAGGGCAAATGTACGGCTTCCCCACTGTAAAGGAAGTGCGTCCGGATGGATTAAACCTCGCTACAGCTAAGCCAGCTGCGCTTAAGCTGACTTTCGGTAAATTCGAAGTTAAAGCAAACACAGCCGAAGTAGAACGCAAAGAAGACCCTAAACGCTATAGCTTAGTAGAATACGAAGTGAAAGAAGGTAAACTTAATATTAAGTCTATAACTCCTGTTCTTGCAGGCACTTATAACACTTATAATGCTGACGGCACTATCGCTTCTACTAATGAAATACCAACTACTGAGACAGTAAATAACGATACTCTAAACTATAAATCAGAGCCTACTCCACTGATTGAAAACTATGAAATCGCGCGTTTCATCACTCCTTATGGTATAGGCTTAGACCTTGGTCCAGATGGCTTCACTTGGAAGTACGATGTTACTGATTATGCTCACCTCCTGAAAGGAAAGGTGGATTTATCCGCTGGTAACCAGCAAGAACTTATAGACCTTACATTCGAAATGTATAAGGGTGTGCCACCTCGCAAAGTGGTTAATTTAAGACAGCTCTGGGGCGGATATGGTCAGCATCAGTATGGCGACCTCAGTGATGATACTAAACTAAGCGAAATAACATTAAATAAAACTGAGGGCGCTGCCTCTGCGAAAGTTAAAACGCGTATCACAGGACACGGACACAACGGAAACGTTGATAACCAATACCCTCACTGCTGCGAATGGAAAGACAATACTCACTATATTTTCCTAAACAATGATGAGTATCAGTGGAAAATCTGGCAAACAAACGATTGCGCTCTGAACCCGGTATTCCCACAGGGCGGTACTTGGCCAGGAGCAAGAGAAGGCTGGTGTCCGGGCGACGTAGTAAAAGAGCACGACTTCGAATTCACTAACTACGCAAATGCGAAGAATGCAGTCATAGATTATGATATTACTAAAGTACCTGCTGACCATCAAGGTATGAGAAGAGGCTTCTATGAAATGTGCTTTAACCTCGTGGAATACGGCGAGCAAACTCACGAATTCGATGCTGAGGTATATGATGTATTCACTCCGAACAAAGAAGGCTTATACTCCCGTATGAACCCAATTTGCTCTAATCCGAAAGTGGTTATCCGCAATAATAGCAAAACAGACCTCACTTCTCTGAAGATTACATCTCAGGTAAGTGGCGGCGTGCCAACAGTTTACGACTGGACTGGTAAGCTCGCTCCGAATAAGAGAGATACAGTGGAATTGCCAATTCAATCATTCGACTTCTGGATGGGCGATGGCACTAATAAATACACAGTTACAGTAAGCGAGCCGAACGGCCAAGCTGACCAATATGCAGCAAACGACGCTATGACTACTGAGTTCAAACTTCCTGATATAGTAGAAAAGGGCGCTTACTTCGAAGTGCAAGCTCCGAATCAGTATGCTTATAACATCAGCTTCGTGCTGCGCGATATCACAGGCAAAGAGATATTTAACTATAAGAAATTAACTGATAATCAGAAGATTAAAGAAGTGCTCGACCTGCCACAGGGCTGCTACACTATGGAAGTAAAAAGTAGCGAAAACGTAGGTATGTACTACTGGGCTATTCAAAACTACGGCAAGAACTCATCGCTTAAGCTATATGATAGCAAAGGCAATATGCTGAAAGCATTCCAGACTAACTTTGGTCATTCTTTGATGTATTCATTCCACATTGGTAATATCTCCTCTGTGAAGGATGCGCAAATCGAAAACTTAGTGGGTATTTATCCAAGCCCTGCAAGTAGCGATGTTACTTTAGTATTAGATCAAGACTTCGGCGATGCTCAAGTAGAGCTATACAATAATGCTGGTGAATTCCTGAATAGCTATAAAGCTTTTGCAAATATGCCATTTAGCATTAACATCACAGAGCTTCCAGCGGGCAATTACTTCTTTAAAATAAAGAATGATAAATATTCTGTTTCTAAGAACTTTATCAAAAAATAAAATAGTGAACTTTCCGTCAATAATAACGTTAACACTACAACTAATATTCACAAATTAATATAAGGAAAAAATAACAATGGCTGATAACGTATTACATATCACAGACGCTACCTTCGACCAAGAAGTAAAAAACTCTGACGTTCCTGTGCTTCTCGACTTTTGGGCTACTTGGTGCGGTCCTTGCAGAATGATTGCTCCACACGTAGAAGAACTCGCAAATGAATATGCTGGCAAAGCAAAAGTAGGCAAAGTGGACGTAGATAGCAACCAAGGTATAGCAATGCAATTTGGTATTCGCTCTATCCCTACTGTACTTTACTTCAAAGGTGGTCAATTAGTTGATACTGTAATTGGTGCAGTTTCTAAAGAACAGTTAGAAGAAAAGCTGAAAGCTTTATTATAATATTGATATAATATAATAAGAAGACTAAAAAAAATCCCGCTTGGCGCGAACCGAGTGGGATTTTTATTTACTCCTGACATCAATCTCGTTGTCTCTATATAATATTATTTCTAATATCAGAGAAGAAAGAAGCTTTATGCTTCTGATAACAATTAATAGGAATTTAGTTAAATAAGGGTTTTCTTATCAATATTTAAGTATTGAATTTGGGTTTAAATTTACTGAGTATCTAATTGATGGAGTCGCGTAATTCGGCATAGTAAAGACGATTACCTCCCCCATCACCTGATAGTTCATAGCGTTTCCGATGAAGAGCTTATTATCAAATTGCGAGAGAGAATACCAGTGTTCCTCGCTTCCTTCTGGCACAAGCCCCTTCCCCTTAGGGTTCTTGATAATAAGCTCAGGCTTGAATGTCGGGTCTTCTAAGTTGATTCGGTTTACTCCCAGCTCTCCGTTCAGGTAGAGCGCGTATCCATCTTCAGAGACGGTTAGTGATCTGCCCTCTATTTTAGTAT
>JBHADY010000086.1:0-3668 GCA_041855325.1 Ignavibacteriota bacterium | reverse complement strand
GTCATTCACTATGTTTATTAGTCTATCGCTGTGGCGAAGGATAATCTCGAGGTAATGCTTTTGTTCGGGCAGTGCTTCGTCCTCTAAGGTTTCCACGAAGCCTTTGATAGCAGTTAGCGGGGTGCGCAGTTCGTGCGATACGTTAACGATGAGGTCTTTTTTGATTTGTGCAAGATCCTTCAGATCGCTAATATCGTGGAAAATGCTTAAGTAATAGCGCTTATTTGCTATATATGTAAGGTTAGAGAGGTAGTGCCTATCATTAATTATTAGCTCTGTATTTGTGCTATTTCTATTTTGTCTCTGAGACTTAAAGAAATTGATAAACTCTTTGTCTTTGGAGATTTCCCAATAATACTTATTGATAATATTCTTCTGATGAACGATATTCTCAAAAGCGTCATTTACTAAGATGATTTTTCCCACGTCGTCGCACACGATTAAGCCTTCGTTCAGGGTCATAATAAGCCCATTTAGCTTTTCCTTTTCGTCGCTAAGTTGTTCGAATAACGATTTAATATGCGAAGCCATATAGTTGAAGCCATCAGATAGGGCTTTGAACTCATCTTTATTTGCTAATTTCAGCCTTACGTCAAAGTCTCCAGATGCAATTTTATGTGATGCCTCTAAAATGTAATTCAGCGGTTTAGTGATTTGCTTAGAGAAGATAATGGCGAATAGTATTGCGACAAGTAGCACCAAAAGGCTTATTTGCAGTACTTTATAGGTCAGATCTTCGGTTAGGGAATTTACATAGTTGGAATACACGCTCGAGCGAATAATGAGCAGTGGTTTATTCTTATTCTTCATCGCTATAGCGAAGTATAGCATAGAGTTATCGACTGTGTAGCTATAGCGAGAGGAGCTGCCTTCACCGTGCTGCAGGGCTTCGCTCACTTCCGGACGCGAACTGTGATTTTCCATTTTCGCAGGCACAGCTTTGGAGTCGGCAATGACATTCCCCAGTGAATCAATAATAGATATTCTATACTTTAATGGTTCAGCAAAGGACTTAATAGCCGAATCTATTGCATTTGCCTCTCTGTTAAGAGAGCTTAAATCTCTGTCGAGATATTGCATAAGCAGGGAATTTACCTTTATGTTATTTGTCTTTAGGTCATCGAAGATATAGTCCAAATAGTGCTCGCGTATGGACGACATAGTAAATAGCAGTATCATCACTAACATAAGCAAGATAACTGCTATATATCCCGATAGTATTTTGGTGAATAGATTGCGCATAAAACTATAAATTAATAAGTAGAAATAGCGGCAGATTATGCCTGCAATTCATCTATTTTATAGCCAATTCCGCGTATATTTTTGATTAGCTTGCCGTAATCGCCGAGCTTTTCGCGTAGGTTCTTAATATGCACGTCTATGGTGCGTTCCAATACGCCTTTTTCCTGCACGCCGAGGAACTCTAATATTTGCTCGCGGGAGTATACCCAGCCTTTGCGAGTGGCGAGCAATTGCAGTATTTTGAACTCCGATGAAGTCAGCTCTACCTTATTTCCGTTTATGTATGTTTCGTGTTGATTAAGGTCTATTTCAATTGCATCGGCTATGCTGATGTGTGTAGTCTTTGGGTTGCTATCTCGGCGCAGCACAGCCTTCACTCGAGCGACGAGTTCGCGAGGGGAGAAGGGCTTAGTGATATAATCATCTGCGCCTATTTCCAGTCCGAGTACTTTATCGGTTTCGTCTCCTTTTGCAGTGAGTATGATAACAGGGACTTTCGCGTATTTTGGTTTTCCGCGCAGGTCTTTGCATATTTCCATACCATCTGCATCTGGGAGCATCAGATCGAGAACAATAAGGTCAGGCACGTTAAATTTCAGATAGTTATAGAAAGTATCTGCATCTAAGAAGTCGCGCACTTTATAGCCATTTTTCTTAAGGTTCAGGGAGACGAGTTCGAGTATATCTGGCTCATCATCGACCACTGCTATAGTTTTTTTTATTTCATTTACTGCGTTATTAGAGTTATTCTCTTCCATAATTACCAAATTAATTCCACTTTTCAGTTTCCAAAATTAACATTTTCTTTATTAATAACGTTATTTTTAGTGCAAATTAACGGATTCTTAACTTTTAACTTGATAGCCTTTAGCTATCAAGTTAAAAAATGAAAAATGAAAAACGAATGTTGATAATCGCCGTGGCGATTATCAGATATTAACCTATTACGGCGTAGCCGCTAAATCCTTTAATCCTTAAAATCATTAAATCATCGTTCAAAATCTCTGATCATAAGAAAATCGCTATGGCGATTTTCTACCAAAATTCTTAATTCTTCATTCTTAATTCTTCATTCTATAAGTTAATTTCGTATTTTTTTCGTATTTTTGTAGTTTGCAAAATCGGACAGGATAGTCCGAAATAAAGATTAGATAAATAATATATAAATTAGCGAAAGCAAAATATATAATGTCATTTTTAGAAACAATAAAGCCCGCGTCTCTGGAAACAGAAATGAAAAACTCATACCTCGATTACTCGATGAGTGTGATTGTTTCAAGAGCTTTGCCAGATGTACGCGATGGACTAAAACCTGTGCATAGAAGAATACTCTATGCAATGAATAAAATGGGAATAGGTCCCAGAGGATCTACTAAAAAGTCCGCGAGAATAGTTGGCGAAGTGATGGGTAAGTATCACCCACACGGCGACTCCTCAATATACGATGCGATGGTGCGCCTCGGGCAAGAATGGAATACTCGCTATATGCTGATAGAAGGGCAAGGTAACTTTGGTTCTGTCGATGGCGATGCTCCTGGTGCTATGCGTTATACTGAGGCTAAGCTTAGTTTTATCGCCACTGAAATGCTCCGCGATATTGATAAGGATACGGTAGATCTTAATAATAACTTCGATGACTCGCTTAAAGAACCTGCTGTGTTGCCTGCGGGAATACCAAACCTGCTCGTGAATGGTTCCAGCGGTATAGCCGTGGGTATGGCTACGAATATGCCACCTCATAACCTGCGCGAGGTTATTGACGCTATCCAAGCGTATATTAAGAATAAAGATATTAGTGACGATGAACTATTGAAGTATATTCCCGCGCCGGACTTCCCGACAGGTGGGATTATTTACGGAACAGAGGAAGTAAAAAATATATACCTAACCGGAAGAGGAAAGGTAGTCATTAGAGCTGTATCCGCTGTAGAGACATACGATAAGGATAGACAGAGAATAGTTTTCACTGAAATACCCTATCAGATGAATAAAGAAAGATTAGCCGAAAAAGTTACTGAATTAGTTAATACTAAGGTTATTGATGGTATTACTGATTTTAGCGATGAGTCGGATAAAAATGGTATTCGCATAGTGATTGAACTTGCTAAAGATGCCATCGCCGATATAGTACTGAATAAACTATATAAGTATACTCAACTGCAGACTTCTTTCGGTGCTATTATGCTTGCTTTGGTTAATGGAAGACCAAAAGTATGCACACTTAGAGAGCTTATTCAATACTTCGTAGAACATAGAAATGAAGTATTGGTGCGCCGCAGTAAGTTTGAACTCGCGAAAGCTGAAGCTAGAGTGCATATACTGCAGGGATATATCATCGCTCTTGATAATATTGATGAAGTAATTAAGATTATCAAAGCATCTGCAAGCCCAGAAGTAGCTGCACAAAGCTTAATGGCTAAGTTCGG
>JBHADY010000085.1:0-7689 GCA_041855325.1 Ignavibacteriota bacterium | reverse complement strand
TTTTTTCTACTTTGGAAACAAATATATTGCAATTACGTCTATCTATGCGTATTAATGGGATAAGTGCAAATGGAATTTAAAGATTATTACAAAATATTAGAGGTCGATAAAAAAGCTAATGCAGAGCAAATTAAGAAAAGCTTCAGAAAATTAGCGCAAAAATATCACCCAGATAAAAACCCAAATGATAAAACTGCCGAAAGCAAATTTAAAGATATAAACGAAGCATACGAAGTACTCGGAGACCCAGAGAAAAGAAAAAAATACGATAACCTCGGCTCTTCATATAATAACTTCAGACAAACAGGCGGAAGAAGCGCTGACTTCAACTGGCAGGACTGGTTCGATAAATCTCAGCAGTTCCGCACAGGTGGCTCGCCGGGAGGTTTCGGTGCGTCCAGCAGCCAAGGTCGCCGTAGCTCGATTAATGATTTCTTCTCCAATAATGACTCCAGCTCGGACTTCTTCGAGAAGATTTTCGGCTTCGCATCCGGAAAGAAACGCGCCACTAAGCAAAGCCAAACAGGCGAGGACATTACCGCAAAGGTGGAACTCACCATAGAAGAGGCATATAAAGGCTGCGTGAAGCCCTTCCTTGTGAATGGAAAGAAAATCGAAGTGAAGTTAAAGCCAGGAATAGACAATGAGCAAATCCTGAAGATAACAGGGAAAGGCAAGCCGGGCACTAATGGAGGAGCAAACGGTAATCTCATCATCAACGTGTCCATTAAACCACACAAGCGATTGGAACGCAAAGGCAATGACTTATACACCACAATAGATGTGGATCTATACAAAGCTATACTCGGCGGTATCGCCAAAATTACGACTTTCGCGGGGACTATCAGCCTAAATATACCGCCAGAATCCCAGCAAGGAAAGACCCTTTTCCTTAAAGGACTTGGTATGCCTCTATATACAGACGCCACCAAGAAAGGCGATCTATACATAACCCTGAACGTGCAAGTTCCTCAAAATCTAAGCGCACGCGAAAAGGAACTTTTCACAGAATTGCAAGCCCTTAGGCAGAACTCTTAAGAATAAAAAGTGAATCGAAGCGTAACCTAAACATAATTTACAGTATAGTTAACATCACATTGCACTTATTTTTCCGCGATTTGTAACTCAAAAAGAATAAATAAGTATTAATATCGTATACTCTAACAATTAATAATTGGAGACTATACGATGAAAGCAAAAATAATAGGCTTATTTATTTGGTCGCTCTTGACGCTGAATATAAGCAATACAGCCATTGCCAGCGAGGCGAATAATGAACTCGCCACTCGCATTTTTATGCCACAAGGCACTCAGCTGCAGGAATATGGTATTTCCAAAACTGAGAACAGCGTGGAACTGCTAACCGTTCTGAAAGTTAGCGGCAAGAATATGTATAGATACATAATCGTTAAAGATGGGAAAATCTCTGTGCGAAAAGCCCGCCAAAGCGAGATTAAGTCCAAAAAAGCCTTACCACTTAGAATGGCTGTTCTTTCAAACCAAAACGGCACGAATGCTTACTTCTATAAGCAAGTGAAGAATAACACCAATATAGCCCAAGCTAATGAAATCGCCGAAAATAATTGGCGTGCTATATTCATTGATATTGAATCTCAGGAGCAGCTATACCTTTGGTACGAACCAAGTGAATTCCAAAAAACTACAATAGAATTAGCTAGCACTGCGCCCACTCCAGATGCAGAATATGCGGAAGATGTTCGCGTATATCCTAACCCCGTAACTAATGCGAAAAATGCCCAGCTCAGTTTTAAGCTAAAGGAGGCTCAGACGCTATCTATAAACTTATATGATATCACCGGACGCGAAGTAGCTAACATATTGACTAATCAGTTCTTAGCTTCTGGTAGCTATAATTATACAATCCCAACCGAAGCCCTCGTCGATGGTATGTATATTGCGTATATTACCAATGATTTGGGCGAATCTGTAAGCAAAAAAATAGTCGTACTAAACTAAGTGGAGAAAAAATGAAAAAGATAAATATAGTCGCGATGCTAATATGCGCTTTATTCGCGTTGATGATGAACCAAAATGCAAATGCTAATCTCGCTCCAGCACCAAAGCTGGTATTCAATAGCGATGGCACTGAACGTGCAATAAAGCTAACAAAGCTGAATATATATGTGAAGATTATGGGCAATATAGCCCAAACCACTATGGATATGACTTTCTATCCCGATAGCGCCAGCATACCGCGAAGGCTGATAGGCAGGGAGTTTGAAGGAAATCTGATATTCCCACTCGCAAATGGACAAACCATAAGCCAGCTATCTATGGAAATAGATGGAATTATGCGTCGTGGTGTGGTGGTCGAAAAGGAAAGAGCACGCGTAATATTCGAAGACTTAGAACGCAGGAAAATAGACCCAGCTCTATTAGAGAAGACCACCGCAAATGCTTATAAACTAAGGATTTACCCTATACGCATCTCTCAAGCTAAGCGTATTATAGTTCAATACGAGGAAGTGCTGCAGGGCGATGAAGTTCAGCAACGCTATGTGCTGCCTCTGAGCTATGATTATGCAATTGACTCTGTCTCTTTTTTCGCAGATGTGTTTTCCGCTGCACCAGTGAAACTGGGAGTAGATAACACAATGAAAGGCGTTGAATTCGAGCAAGAAGGCGAATGCTACTCCACTGCGAATGTATTCACTGCATACCAGCCGAATGAGATTTTCTCTATTACTATTCCTGCTCAGGAGGAGAGCGAACACGTCCTTATTGAAAAAGGCAAGGAAAGCTTCTTCATGGCAAATATGAATATAGATATACCAAAGGCTAAGCCATTGAAGTATAAGAGTATTGCTCTGTTTTGGGATTGTTCCCACAGTGCTCAATTCCGCAAGTTAGAAAGTGATATGTCCCTGCTTAGTACTTTGCTTAGTAATAATGATAATACGGAAGTTACCATATATACTTTTAATTATAAGATAAAGTCCGAGCGCACTTTCAGGGTGATGAAAGATGATGTAAGCGAGATTAAGGAATATCTACGAAATGTGAAATACGACGGAGGCACGAACTTCGACTGCATAAATATTCCAGCTGGCAAGTATGATATAGCTACGCTTTTTAGCGATGGTATTTCCAGCTTTGCTCACTCTAAGACTATAGCTTCGCCAATTCCTGTTTATACTATAAGCTCGCAGGTGATGACTAATGAAAGATACCTCGAAGATGTGGCACAAACGACTGGTGGTATATACTTAAACGCACTGAATATAGATGATGATCTTAAGATGATGATTAAGAATCAACTCTATAGATTAATATCCATTGAATATCTAGACGGCACTATGGAAGATGTATATCCTAAGTCTACTACTAACTTACGAAGTGGCTTTAATATAGTCGGAAAGCTGACATCTCAGAATGCTACTTTGAAGCTGAATTTCGGTTTCGGTAATGTAATTGATAAAAGTAAAGAGATAGAAATAAGCGGAGATGAACTTGATACGAAGATACTTGAGCGCATCTGGGCGAGAAAGAAGATAGATGAGCTGGCGGTAGATAGGAAGAATAATCGCACTGCTATAGTCGATATTGCCAAGAAATATAGTATAGTTACCGAAGAGACTTCTCTCCTCGTACTCGAAAGTGCCAACGATTATATTCGCTATAATGTAGAGCCGCCGAAAGAGGAAAAAGATATATATGAGGAGTATCAATTAGTTGCGAATAACAAGATTGATATACCTGGCGAAGACGAAGGAAAGTATGATTTAGAGAGCCTTATTAATCAGTTCGAAGAACGCAAGAAATGGTACTCTCGCGACTTTATCGCAATGAGTAAGAAAATTGAAGAGCTACGCAAGAAACTAGAAAAACAGAAGCATAAGGATATTGATCAGCTGCTCGATGGCGAGAAGTTCGATTCCGAAGAGGAAAAGGAAGCCATTATGGAAGCTCTTTTCGGCGGAAGAGGCGATGGCGGAGTAATTGGCACAGCATGGAATAGATCACCTATGATGATGGCAGCTGCTGATGCTAACGTTGAATCGGTAATGGAGACCTCCATTCGTGATAGCCATCGCGAAGCTCGCAGTATGATGAAATCCGCAGAGGGAAGAGCACCAGAAGCACCACAGCAAGAAGCTAAAGTAAGGCTTAGCCAGTACGACTCTAATGCGCCGTATTTCGTTGAGTTTAAAGAGGGAAAGCAAGACTTTGAGACTCTATACGATAAACACAAAGCAAGATATGGCAATACCATAGGCTTTTACATTGATATATCTGAAATACTAAGTGCCCAAAAGAATTATGAACGCGCTGCAGAGGTGATTACTAATATATCCGAACTGAGCCAAGATAATCAAGAATTCCTGCGTATAGTGGCTTATAAACTGCAGTATCTCGGACAGATAGACCTTGCTATCCAGCTCTTCGAGTTTATTAAAGATATACGTGGCGAAGAACCGCAATCCTACCGCGATTTAGCCTTAGCATTCGAAGAAAAAGGCGAATACCAAAAAGCATGCGACTTGCTCTATGAAATGGCGCTAAAACGCTGGGACGGACGTTTCCACGGACTGAACCTGACTGCAATCATAGAAATGAATGCGATAATCGCAAAGCACACAGATAAAGTAAATACAGCCAAGTATGATAGCAAGCTAATAGCACCGATGCCACTTGATATGCGCGTCGTGCTGCGCTGGGACTTAGATAACACCGATATAGACCTATGGGTTACCGACCCTAAGAGCGAGAAGTGCTTCTATGGCTATAGAAATACCACAAGCGGCGGTATGCTTCCGCAAGACCTCACCGGTGGCTATGGTCCGGAGGAATTCCTCCAGCGCCAAGCAGTGGAAGGAAAGTACGTGCTGGAATGCAATTACTATGGTTCGCGCTCTGTGCAAATGGCTGGCGGAGCGACTATTTTCCTTGATTTATATACTAACTATTGTAAGCCGAACGAAAAGAAGGAAACCATAGTAATGCGCCTGCGCGGAGAACGCGAAACCGTGAAGATAGGCGAGTATGAATTTAAGCTGAATAAAGGGAAGTAAAATCAGCGTAAGCAATTGAAAGGAAAATAGTAAAGATAAAAAAATGTGAGATATTTTTTTCCACAATTATTTTGTTTTTTGCAAAAAATTCCTTAATTTAGCGTTCTTTTTTATGCAGACTTATGCTTACTGTGTATAACTTTCGTGGCATAAAGAGAATGAAAATGTAATCTTAAGTATAAGATTCCTAAAGTAGAAATTAAAGATATAATAATAAATAGAAACGGTAAAAATATTATGTATGCAGTTGTAGAAATAGCTGGAACACAATTCCAAGTGCAAGAAAAAGCTATCTTGCGCGTTCCTTATTTAAGCGGCAATATCGGCGATTCCGTTACTTTTGATAAATTATTACTCTCAAGTAATAGTGACGAAATTAACGTTGGAAAGCCATATATCAGTGGCTCCGTAAATGCTAAAATCTTAGCTCACGGAAAAGACGCTACTGTTATCGTGTTCAAGAAAAAACGCCGCAAAGGATACAGAAGATTAAACGGTCACAGACAACAATTCACTAAAATTGAAATTACAGGAATTAACTTATAATTTCCCGTAGTAATATAACTGCGATTGTTTGAAAATTGTAAATTAATAATTAACATAAAGGAATCAAGTAATGGCTCATAAAAAAGGTGGGGGTTCGTCCCGTAACGGTAGAGACTCCAATGGTCAAAGAAGAGGCGTTAAAGTATATGGCGGACAGCACGTTATCCCTGGTAACATCATCGTGCGTCAATGCGGTACTCAGTTTCACCCCGGAGAAAATGTAGGCTTAGGTAAAGATTACACTATCTTCTCTGTGATTGAAGGACAAGTTAAATTCTCTCGTGGATATAACGACAGAAGAATAGTATCCGTAATTCCATACAACTAATTCACGGATAGCGAATGCACCCCGAAGTGGGCAAATTCGCACGACGACATTATAAAAGAGCCTTAGGTTTTTCAAAATGCCTAAGGCTCTTTTATTATATTCTTTATTGATTTTGAGATTCCTTCTTTAATATTAATATTGGGGAAATAATTAATATTGCTTTCCTTCTTCTTCGAGTGCTAGCCTATTGTCCTCTATTGTGTTTAGCTTTGTTCGCACTGCTTCGCTTAGGTTTATTTTTTTTGCGTTGCAATAGTTCATCAGAGCTATTAGGATGTCGGCAGCTTCGTCCTGAAAGCGTTCATCGGGGATTGCCCTTCCTTTCCAAGCTTTCTTCTCTAGATTAGCCAATTCCCCGGCTTCGCCGTTAAGCTCCAAACAGAAAAACTCCGGTTTCCTTTTCGTGAATTTTTCCGTTTGGTAAATGTCGAATTCCTTCTGCAGAGCTTTTAATCCGTCAATAGCAGTGCAGAATTCCTCTTCTAATCTTTTATATCTTTTCGCGTTAGTCACCAGTTTGAATATCCCTTATTCTATATCCTACACCGCGAACGCTTTGCAATAGTTGTTTTTTTGCACCTTTCTTTTCAATTTTCGTTCTTATTCTTTTAATGTACACATCAATAATATTAGAATCAGGATCAAAGTTCTGCTTCCATACGTTTTGTGTAATGTTTGCCCTTGATAGAATTCTATTCTTATTGCGAATCATAAACTCAAGCAGAGCATATTCCTTCGTGGTTAGCTCTATTTCTCTATCGTATCTAATTGCCATGTGGCTGATAGTGTCTAATACCAAGTCTCCGCATTTGAG
The DNA here is from genome assembly GCA_041855325.1 of Ignavibacteriota bacterium. GTDB lineage: Bacteria > Bacteroidota > Ignavibacteria > Kapaibacteriales > UBA2268 > CALLXS01. Next base: position 968 of record JBHADY010000085.1, on the reverse strand, counting down.
TTTCGTTGTTTTCTCCGGCATAGCGCGTCTTAAAATAGCTCTTATGCGTGCAGTCAGCTCTTCGAAGCTGAATGGCTTGCACAGGAAGTCATCAGCACCAGCATTTAGTGCTTCTACCTTGAACTCAGTTTCATTTCTAGCTGAAAGTACTAAGATAGGAGTTTTTACGTTAGCTTCTCTTAGTTCGTTAAGTATCTGTATTCCTTCCATATCGGGTAATAGGAGATCCAGTAGGATCAAGTCATACTGCTCGTTTAGGGCGAGTTCCAGTCCGCGAACGCCATTATTAGCAATGTCTATCACATACTTTTCTTCTTCCAAGCCATGTTTAATAAAGCTCGCTATTTTTCTTTCATCGTCGATAATTAATATCTTCATATTATTAGAAATGTTTCATAGTTGTGAATATCTAAATAATAATTGATTAATAAGTAAATTACAGTGTTATTTCTTGATAAACAGAGGGTAAACCTGCCTCTCTCCGTTTGATAGCTCAATAATTAAATAGTAAATTCCATTATCGCAGTAAGAACCATCTTCTCTCAAGCCGTTCCAGAAGTCGCAATAAGTGTTATTTGCCACTCTTCTCTGGTCGAAGATAGGAGTAGCTACTAAGTTATTAGCGGCATCTAATACTTTGATAGTTACTTGAGCGTCGTAAGCTATCTTATATACAATCTCAAGTTGAGATAATATTGGGTTAAATGGGTTCGGCGATACGGAATTTAATATTTCCTTATTTCCTCGAATCAGTGTAGTGTCCGTTCTTATGCAGCCGTCTTGGGTGCAAAATCTCAATGTATATTCTTCAGGTAAGTTTGATGGCATATTCCATTTATGCTCATTATTCTTGAGTGGGAGAATAGCCAGCTGGGCGAACGTCAGCCCGCCATCAATAGAAATTGAAATGTTAAGTGTAGAATCCGTAGTGTTTAATTGCTCATAGTTCCAAGCAAGTGTGCGCATTG
>JBHADY010000084.1:0-3085 GCA_041855325.1 Ignavibacteriota bacterium | reverse complement strand
TAAATATTAATTTTCAACAATTGTTTAGTTTATACTATTTTATTGTTAAATTTGTGTTTTGTAAAGTGTTATTTACTAATGAAATAACAACGCAGATTGCAAAAATTCACCTAATAAGCTTACATTCGTATAAGTCAGTATATAAACAATACATTGGATATTAAACTATGAAAAAAGTATACTTTCTCGGCTTTGCTGTAGCTCTATTTGCTATGTTTTTGGTGTCATGTGGGGATTCGCACAGAGACGTCAGCGATAGATCTATAGTATTTGATAATCAGGATTTTCCACTTAAGTCTGGAAATAGATGGATTTACGAGTACGTGGATTCCATTAATAACATAGAGAAGTCATTTCAATTGTTTATCTCCGGAAGCGACCTATTAAGCAATAGGCATACTTTCCCCTGCAGGACTGCTTACTCAAACGAAGAATACTTCGATGAGCTACCTATAGTGCACACACCGGATTCACTTATTATTCCATTCTTCGATTTAGCTATCAGAACTCCGCTGAAAGTGGGTGCTACTTGGGATAATGAACTCTTAAACACGAACTCTCACATAGTTACCAGCGATTATTGCGAAGTGATTGATGGATATTCCAACTTCTACCAAAACAATAGAACTTACTCTAATGTTCAGGTTATAAAACGCAAGAAATCGTATAAAGATAAAGTAACTCAAGAGCGCTTCGTGTTCGAGTCTTATACTTTCATAGCGAAAGATGTGGGCGTGATTACATACATACAGCAAAGACGCAGCATCGATGGTAATTCGCAGGTATTACAATCGCAGCGCTACACACTTAAGTCATATACATTATAGCTAATTACATACATATAAGTTGAAAGAACTATTACTAATTCCGAAAAACTACTTAGTTCTGATGGCTGGCATAGTTTGGATGTATGCCGGCAGAATGGTCTCGGGAATAGGCTATCCACACTTCGTGGAGCAGTTTTCCGCTTTAGTGCTATTGGGCGGGATAGCTGTTTTTTGCATATTTTTCTTTTACATTTTCGATAAGTCCTATAAAAAGCAGATAAGTAGAATCACAGAAAAGTACGCCACTCGCGCGTATATTTGGCAATTTTTCGATCTTACATCATACATTATAATGTTCGTGATGATTACTTTCGGGGTTGCTCTGCGGAACTCTGGATTGCTCTCTTCCCAGGTAATAGCTTCTATGTACTCCGGTATAGGCTCTGCCCTATTCCTCAGCGGAGTAAGATATGTATTCGCATTTTTAAGAAAAAAGGTACTAAACCCAAAGCAAAATTCATAGAATTAAGAGATTTATACTATTATTTTCACACATTTTGGTATTTATCTAAATAACTACTTTGAAATATCAAAATAAGTACTTAATTTAGCAAGTCGCTGTTTACTTAGCTGAAAAAGCTACGGATATAGCCATAATAACAATTAATAGACAAGGTAATAAACAATTTTAATATTTAAATATCCATAAGGATCGCAAAAACGATATGAGTACAGTTAATGAAAAAATTAATATGTTGCGAGAAAAAAAAGCTACCGCAATATTGGGCGGCGGTGAAGCTAGAATAGAAAAGCAACATAAAGCTGGTAAATCAAGTGCTCGCGAGAGATTAGGAATGCTCTTCGACAATGGATTTTACGATGAATTTTTTATTTTTGCAGACCCAAATAAACAATTCGGAGACCACTCAAAAGGTAACCCAATGCACGCTGACGGCGTAGCTACAGCCCTCGGTACAGTAAATGGAAGATTAGTTTATGCTGCTTCCCAAGACTTCACTGTTTCTGGTGGTTCAGTGGGCTATATGCACGGATGGAAAATCTGCGAAATGGCTCGCAAAGCTTTAAGAGACGGCGCTCCTCTTATCACTATTAATGACTCCGGTGGAGCTCGTATCCAAGAAGGTATCAACTCCCTACGTGGCTACGGCGATATCTTCTATCATAATACATTGCTCTCTGGCGTTGTTCCTCAAATCGCAATCGTTGCTGGTCCTTGCGCCGGTGGTGCTGCTTACTCACCTGCTCTAATGGACTTCATCATCCAAGTGCAAGGCACTGGACAAATGTTCATCGCTGGTCCAAACGTTATTAAACAAGCTACTGGCGAAGATATCTCCCCTGAAGAACTCGGCGGCGCGATGGCTCAAGCTGGTATCTCTGGTAACGTTCACTTCGTTGCTGAAAACGATGCTCACGCTCTGCAAATTGCTAAGACTCTACTTAGCTACTTGCCGTCAAATAACGCTGAAGAACCACCACACTTCGGTGATTCTCAAATCGACGCTGGCGATATTGAAGAACTAAACACTATTATCCCAGATGATTCTCGCGAAGCTTACGACGTACTCGAAGTATTAAATAGAGTATTCGACCAAGGCTCTATCTTCCAAGTTCACGAACACTGGGCTAAATCAATTATCGTTGCTTTCGCTCGCTTAAACGGAAGAACTGTGGGCGTTGTGGCTAACCAACCAGCTCATATGGGCGGTATCCTCGACATTAACGCTTCTGATAAAGGTGCAAGGTTTATCCGTTTCTGTAATGCATTCAATATTCCTATCCTCACTTTCGTGGATGTTCCAGGCTTTATGCCAGGCGTTGACCAAGAATACGGTGGAATCATTCGCCACGGTGCGAAAATGCTCTTCGCTTACGCTGCTGCTACTGTTCCTAAATTAACTGTAGTTCTCCGTAAAGCTTACGGCGGTGCTTACCTCGCTATGTGCGCCAAATCTATGGGCGCTGATAGAGTAGCTGCATGGCCTACTGCGGAAATCGCAGTGATGGGACCAGAAGGCGCAGTTGCAGTTCTTAAAAAAGATGAAATCAAAAATGCTGCTGACCCAGCTGCTAAGCGTGCTGAGTTAATTCAACAATACAAAGATGAATTACTTAACCCATACGTTGCTGCAAGTGTTGGTATGCTTGATTCTGTAATCGAACCAAAGCAAACTCGTTTCTACTTAGGAATTGCACTCGAAACATCTAAGAATAAGACAGAACTAAGACCACAGAAAAAACACGGCTTAGTGCCAATGTAATAGATATAATAACGAGGGTGGCGGTGCCTCTGCATC
>JBHADY010000083.1:0-4360 GCA_041855325.1 Ignavibacteriota bacterium | reverse complement strand
TTTCAGTTTGAAGAATCTATCTGTAGCTTGGTTAGAATATTCTCTGTAAGCCCTTGGAAATGCAAGGTAATCGCAGAATTTCAGTATTTCCATCTTCCCATCGCCATCCAAGTCAACTGTGGCAATTTGATAAGCCTCTGTTAAAGTCGTATCATTGCTAATCATTTCATCTGATATTATACTATTATCGGCATATTTCAGCAGGCGTAAGTTACTATATTTATTACCAATTATGAAGTTCACTTGAGAAGGATTACTCGCATCGTCTATGAGGAACTTTGTGCCTTCCTCGTAACTACCAAAATCCCTCGCTGAGCTGGAAATTGCATAAGCAAAATACGGCTTAAATGTGAAATCCTTATACTTCATAATGAGCAGAGAATCTTTTTGCGTGGTGTCATTATTTTGAATGCGACGCTTCAGGGCGATTAGCTCCGAATTACCATCTTTATCAAAATCGTAAATGCCGAGTGCTGTTAAGTCATAGTCCTCAAATACAATATTTTTGAATAACTTATCGCTCATTCGATACACCGCAAAGCGTTTGATATTTCGGCATAGAATTACCTTCTCGCCGGCGAGTTCTCCAGTTCCGACTGGGAAAATCACATCTTTGTCTTCATCAAGTTTATTGAAAGCACCATTTTCGAAAGAATACAGCTCCGCTTTGTCCCATCTATCAGGTTCTAACTTACTGTTAGATATAAACTTAAGTCCATTGTCTTGATAAAGATATAAATCAATATGCTTATCGAATCCATAACTCTTAACAGAGTAATCCAACTTTGGAAATTGCGTATTCATTAGCTTCTTCACTTCTATTTCGCGAGTCAATTTCTGTCCATCACGACGCGAAAGCGTAACTTTCAGCTTCTGGGTTTCACCATCTAAGAAATCCTGATTAATAAACACAGAATGATACTTCCCATAATTATCTAAGTTACTGTAAAGATTAGGAATTACACTATCATCTGCTTCAATCTTCATCGCTGAATTCAAATTCGTAGAAGCATTAATGAAATAGCCCTGCTTATTATTATAAAAGACTGAATCTGCCCATAAAGAGGTGATTTTCAGCTTTTCATCATTCACAATTTCAATCAGCTTGCTGCGCTTTATGGTTTTACCATTCTTCAGCTTCGCGTTCAGGCGAATTAGCACATCGCCGTTCGGGAACTCCAGTCGCTTATTGTTCTGATCGACCAGAACAGATCGCCCGCGATTCTTAAACACCGCCAAAGTATCGCTATGCACCTGCTTTTTCGATATGACTTTCTCATAAGTCTTATCAATTCCTTCGTCTAAGTGGCGGTTCTCCATTGTAATCTCATATGAATCGAAAAGCGGAGTATAAACGCTGCCGGTAATCACGATTTCATCGTCCTTCCCGCGAACAAAAGACTGAAATTCCAGCGGCGTATCAATGCTGATTTTACTCTTTTCACTATTCTTCAAAGTGGCGTAAATATCGAGCAAACCGGCGCCCTCCTCCTTATTAGCCTCCATACTCGAAATAGGCTTAGCGCTCACTTCGAGCATAGTTTTCACTTCGTCTGGCTTTAAATGTGGATTCAATTCCAGCATCATCGCAACCGTCGCACTAACGAATGGAGTAGAGAAAGATGTTCCAGTGTATTCTCTGTAACTGCCTCTGTAATCAGTAGTTACAATCTTCTCGCCGGGTGCAAGCAAAGTCAAGTTAAAGCCATAATTACTCACAAAGAGCTTCTCTAACTTCTTGCTCACCGCGCCAACGGAAATCGCCTTGCTGTGGTCAGACGGGTAATGCAGTCGCTCCCAATTATTATTACCAGATGAGGAAACAATAACGCAATTATTCGCATAAGCGTAATCAAGCGCCGCATCTATCAGTCGCGAATAGTACTTATCGCCGAAACTGCAGTTAATCACCTGCGCTCCGTTATTCACAAGATAGACTATCGACTTGGCAATATCATCCGACTCGCCTTCGCCTAAGCTATTGAAAGCACGAGCAGTTAGGAGCTTAGCATTATATGCCACGCCGCTCACGCCCTCGCCATTATTATTAATAGCGACCATAACACCGGCAACACCGGTGCCGTGTCCGTGGTCGTCGCTTGGGTCGCAATCAATTTGCTCAGAATCGCTTAATCCCTGTCCATCAACATCAACGAAGTCATAGCCCACGACGTCGTCTATACTGCCGTTACCGTCATTATCTATACCATCAATATCGCCATAAACTCCGCCACGTTGCTCACTTGAGAGCCAATTATCGAAGCGTCCGTTTCCATTTCTATCCTCTTTCGCGTTGATATAAATATTATCGGCTAAGTCCTTGTGCAGAAAGTTAATTCCGGTATCTACCATACCGATTAGCACGCCCTTTCCTGTGGCGAGAGCACGCGCTTTAAGGGCATTTACAGGCTCGAAGCCCCACTGTCCGCTGAATAAATAGTCATTCGGCACAGAAGTGCTTTCCCCTTCAATTTTATAGATATAATTCTCTTCGATGAAGTCAATATGGCTTAGCAATTCCTTCTTATCGGAAGAGCTAAGTTCATTATAATTATATAAGATATAGTAATTTTCTAATTTATCTCTACTTTGCAGTTTATCATACTTTTCATTGGGCGAAGCGAATACTTTGCTCAGCTTCAGCTTCATAGATTGCAGTTTTTCCGTGTGCTTATTGTCCTTCAGCTTAATAATATGCGAAGCCTGTAGCTCTGCTAAGCCAAAACACATAAGTATCAGTATTATAATATACTTATATAATCTCATTATAATTTTGCTCCTTTCCCTAAGAAATAGCGTTCTTTCAGCGAATTATTAAAAACTCTGAATGAAATAAACTCATAATTGCTAATCTTCATATAGCGATACATCACGATGAGACTAGGAATAATCACAAACCAGAGGTTCGGACTGGATATACTATTCCCGGTGATGAAATTAATCTCGAACTGCACGACCATAATGTATATCAGCACGCCGAAGTGCCGTCGCTCCTTATCCGTCAGCTGCGCATCGCTTTTCGAAAGTTTATTCGCTCTATATGCCACGTGGAATAGACCAGCAAAGAACAAAGTAAATCCGACTGCGCCGATAATCCCCATTTCCGATAGTGCCGCCATTATTGAATAGTCGCTATAAATAATGGTGATGTCGTCCTGGTACTGCGTTAGCCCCAGCCCCACACCCACTATAGGCGATGTAGTCCAAATGTGATAGGAATCGAAGAAGGCTTGGCTGCGGGAATTGAATGAGTCCCCGTCGGTGCGTTCATACATTTTATTATCTTTGAATATAGTGCCGCTTATCCTCTTGGTAAATAGTCCTATTACGCTTGTTTCTGTGTATGATTCAACTACTAAATCCACAGGAATGACGAGAAGGAATATCATCATTATATACTTTGCTATCTTCAGGCGTGCTTTAGTGGATTCCATAATAAATATGGTCGCGAATATGAGCAATAAGCCCAAAATGCCAGTTAAAGAGAAACTTAGGAACATAGCAAGCACGGCGAAAAGTATGATGCTGAAGTTAAGCAGACGCGACTGGAAAAAGAGCTTTTGTTTCTGCAGAACGGGGATTAGCATATACGATAGCACATATAAGTTATATGTGGCGAGTGCCGTTGGCTCGGAGAAGACAGAGGTAGCTCTGTAGAAATTACCGAAACGCAAGCTCAGCTGGCTTATGGCATCGTCTTCGACCGCACCGCGATAGGTCATACTGATATTTGAGAAATCTAACCACGCCAGCGGCAAGTCCAAGGCGCGCGCGAACAGCTGATAAATCCCGAATATATTCAGCACTAACGACAGCACTAACCAAGTTTTTATGAACTTATCAGCAAGCTCCATATCATTCTCTTTCGTTAGGAAAATGAAGGCAATAATAAAGAGCTGCAGAAAGTGCAGAAACGACTTAAAGTATTGGATTATATGCGTGCTGATTAAATCGAAGAAGATGTTCAGCGAGGAGAGTATAATAGAAGCGACAAATATGCCCAAACCAAGTGTGATTAGCGAGCGAGGTATTCGAAGTTCCTCGTTATGAATCACAGCTTTAAACACGAATAAAATAGTATAGAGAATTATGAGCAAATCCAAAGTAGTAACGCCGTAGCTTCCAACGGAAAAAACCTGGAACCCCCCAGCGAAAAATGCTATGCTCATTGTATATAACAGTGCTTTCAATATACCCTATACTATGACATTAAAAACGGCAAAAATACGCAATTTTTCGCTATTTTTAATAATGAAAATATAAGAAATATGAAGTTCTTATGGGGAAAAAAAGAGAAAGGAAGTACGGCGAATAGGATTCGAACCTATGACCCTCAGCTTAGAAGGCTGATGCTCTATCC
>JBHADY010000082.1:0-6124 GCA_041855325.1 Ignavibacteriota bacterium | reverse complement strand
CAGCCTTGGATATAATTCCTTCAGCTTTTTTTCTATTCCCTTAGATACAATTTGATTAGCTATGCAGGCGAATGGTTGCAAGCTAATTACATTATTTACTCCAGACTTAGCGAAATGTGCTATCTCTGCAGCTATGCGCCAGCCTTCGCCGAACTGTGCATTCAGATTGATAATGCCTTCGGCGAGTTTCGCTTCTTTGCGAGAGTTCCCAATAGAACGGAAATATGGTAAATCGCGAATTTGATCTTCCATATTCTTGATTATCTTGTTTATATGATTTTCTAAAATCTTAGCGAACATATTAGGTATGCTCTTTCTGTGGATTAGCGATTTCTCGCGAATATCCGCATTCACAAAAGCATCGGTGAAGAAGTTGGTAAGAGCAGGAATCATTGGTTCAATTCCATTTTCGATTAACCATTTCACCACATATTTATTGCCGAAGTTATTGTATTTAACGAATATCTCGCCGACTATGCCCACCTTTGGAATATCCTTTCCGCTATTTGCTTCTATGAACTCTAAGGCAGCTTCGCGAATGTAAGTATAGAGCAAGTCTGTTTTCTCGGATAGCAGGGCTTTGCGTGCTAAATCGAAGTATTTTTCTCTAATTTCATCAGCTAAGCCAGGGGCAATTTCACGAGGAACAGTAGTATAATACATATTCGATAGGCAATCCGTGAAAATGAGGGCAGGGATAACGTGCTTAATGAGCTTTGGTAAGTTCATCTTGAAGCCGGGTTGGTCGTTCAGCACGGTGCCGGCAACGCCCACGGAGATAAGCGGAATGTTATCGAAGCCAGCGGCGATTAGCCCTTTCTTTATCATTGCTGTGTAGTTGGTAGCGCGGCATTGTCCGCCAGTCTGCGTGATACCAACAGCTATATTGCTTAAGTCATACTTTCCGGATTGCAGCGCCTTGATTAAATCTCCAATAACCAAAGTCGCAGGATAGCAGACCTCATTATTAGAGTATTTAAGTCCCACATCGGCGGAAAGTTTATTGCTTGGCGGCAGGTTTTCCATCTTATATCCCTGAATAGCGAAAGCAGCAGGTATAAGCGGAGAATACATATCGCCGAACCAAGGAATAAGTATAGTTCTCTGTTTATCTGCTTTTTCGAACTTAGGAGTATGCGGAATTTCTACATCTTTAACTGTTTTCACGCTTAGCTTGTACTTTAGGCTATCGACCAGTGAGCGAATACGCAAGCGAATAGATGCAGTATTGTTAATATCGTCTATCTTAAGTATAGTTGGGTGCTTGCCATAGCGAGAGAGTATATCCGACACCTCATCAATGATGAAGGCATCTGGACCGCAGGAGAATGAAGTAAGTTCTATATAATGCAGGTTGTTATCATATCTCGCTGCGAACATAGCGGACTTAATGATTCTATTCGTATAAGCCCACTGCATTATGCTTTGCGTTTCGTTAATGTTGGGTTCTGTGTTTCGCGCCACGTCTTCGCATATCACATCAACGCCGAAGTCGGCAATGATATTTGATATTTTATGCTGTATCAGCGGGTCAGCGTGGTATGGTCTTCCGCTGAGTAAGATGATAAGCCTATTTTCTTCTTTCGCTTTGTTTAGTGTTTCCGTACAGTAGTTCTTAATTGTAGTTTCGAACTTCTTCTGCTCGGCAGTGGCAGCGGAGAATGCCTTCTTAAACTCGCTTTTGCTTATCTTTCCTATTGAACTAAAGTAAGCGAAGCTGGATTTATAGAGTAGCTTCTCATCGTGGAATGTGATAGACGGTGCATCGAATGGAATGCCGTATTTCTCTTCCGGGTTTATCGCACTTTTCACTACTTCGGAATATCCGGTAACTATCGGGCAATTAAAGCTATTAGGCGTATTCTTTTCGTCTTTCTTTTCATAAACTACGAAAGGAAGGAATATCCTATCCACCTGCTTTTCAATGAGGTTAAGTATATGCCCATTGGTTAGCTTAGCAGGGAAGCAGATGTTATCCGCCATGATGCTGGAAGAGCCTTTTTCATACAGCTTCATAGTGGAAGTATCTGAAAGCACCACTTTATAGTTCAGCTCAGTGAATAAAGTATACCAGAAAGGATAGTCCTCGTATATACCAAGAGCGCGAGGAATGCCAATAACCTTGCGTGGCGAGGCAATTTCCTTCTTTCTATCGAAGATTAGTTCGTACTTTTCTTGGTGAAGATTGCGCCCCTTCTTGCTTCTATTACCGCGACTGTAGAATACTTTCTCGCACTTATTGCCAGAGTAGTATTTATTCCCATTATTGAAGGTGTGCGACTTCACTTGGCAGTTGTTCTCGCAACCCTTGCAATATAGGAATTTCTCTTCTATCTTTTGCTCTTTTATCATTTCGGCAAGCTCTTTCGGGGAAGAGTTGTTAATCTCATACTGCTTCTTTGCAAAGAGGGCAGTGCCGAATGCACCCATAAGCTCTGGAAAGTCAGTAATCATTACTTGCTTGCCGGTTTCAAGTTCCATAGCACGGATAACAGCAATATTCCTAAACGTACCTCCCTGTAGCATAATGTTATCTCCGAGCTCGGAGTAATCGCGCAACTTCAGCACTTTATTTAAGCAATTTCTTATCACTCCATATCCGAGACCTGCAGATATATCACCCACGGCAGCGCCTTCTCTTAGGGCTTGCTTCACTTTTGAGTTCATAAATACAGTGCAACGCGTGCCTAAGTCGCAGGGGAATTTTGATTCGAGGGCTATCTCGGAGAATTGCGGTGCAGTCATATTCAGCGAGCGTGCGAAAGTCTCTATAAACGAGCCACAGCCCGAAGAACAGGCTTCGTTAATCTCTAACTTTTTGATAAATCCATTCTCTATGAAGATAGCTTTCATATCCTGTCCACCAATGTCGAGAATGAAAGAAATATCCGGATTAAAATGGCTACTTGCCACGAAATGAGCTATGGTTTCGACCATTCCGTGTTCTATAGATAGGGCAGTACGTAGCAAGTCCTCGCCATAGCCGGTAACGCAGGAACTGAGTACTTTAAGGTTCACTCCGCATTCAATTGCTTGTGCATTCAGTTCGCGAAGACCATTAAGCAGAGTTTGCAGGGAGTTACCATTATTCTTTTGATATGAGTGGTAAAATAGCTGTCCGTCCTTATCAAGTGCTATTATCTTCGTCGTGGTGGAACCGCTATCTATGCCTATGAAGCATTCTTCCGGGAAAGGAAGCTGTGAGTCTCGCTTAGGCAAGTGAAAGCGCGTTTTGCTGGCTTTCCAAGTATCGAAATCTTCGGGTTTATCGAATAGCTGTGGCAGACGCGAAGACTGATACAAATCTTTCTTTTGGTTTGATAGCAGTACAGAATTGATAATGTCATCTAATGGTCTGATGATGGCTTTATTATGTGCATTGAGTGCAGCGCCCCAAGCGGGCAGCACGTCCGAGTACTCAGAGAGGATTACATCGCTATCATCGAACTTAATGACTTTAGTAAAGGCTTTACGCAGTTCCGATATGAAGAAGAAAGGACCTCCGCAAAGCATAACCTTGGGCAAGATGTCTGCCCCCCTTGCCAATGTGGTTATCACTTGTATGCTTACAGCGTGGAAAACAGAGGCTGAAATATCCGATTTACTCACATTCTGGCTGAGCAGATTTTGAATATCCGTTTTGCAGAATACACCACAGCGAGAGGCAATAGGATATATCATACTTGCACTGCTTGCTAGGCGATTCATCTCATCAATATCAATATTTAGTAGGGTGGAGATCTGGTCTATGAACGAACCCGTACCGCCGGCACAGCTACCATTCATTCGTATGTCCGGAGCTTGCCCATCTTTGAAGAATATGATTTTTGCGTCTTCTCCGCCGATATCGACTAATACTTTGATTTCAGGGTATTTTAGTGAAACTATATCGCAGGCAGAGACCACTTCTTGCACGAAGTTAATCCCGCTTCGCTCTGCTATGCCCATCCCCGCAGAGCCGGTCATACAGATCTTGCAATCGACATTGCCATATTTATCTTTTATTAGGTTAAATACGGTGAGCAGTGCATTATCAATATCAGCATAGTGCCTCTTATATTCCTTTAATAACACATTAAGATTATCGTCCGCCACAACTACTTTGATTGTAGTAGAGCCAATATCTATACCGACATTGAGAATTTTTTTCATTGTTTTGTCTATTAATGAAAGATATATATGTAAGAATGGCAAAGATATGAATTTAATTCATTAAAAGCAAGTGTATAATTAGTTATAGTAAAGATTATTGAAAAAATATAGCTTATATATGCCAAATTACCCACATAAAAGAACATTGTTATTAGATATTCGTCTAATACTAATCCTAAATTAATCAAACATTAGCTTAATAATTAAGGTAAGATTTTGGGCAACGGTATAACGGTAAATAAAAAAGTAAAACATACATTTCGCTCGCTTAGATATAGGAATTTCCGACTGTTTTTCTTCGGTCAGAGTATATCTCTGATTGGTACTTGGGTGCAGAGAATTGCCGCTCCTTGGCTGGTTTATACTATGACTGATTCCGCTTTTATGCTAGGCTTCGTGGGCTTTGTGGGGCAATTGCCTACTCTCTTGATTTCTCCTTTAGCAGGCGTGGTGAGCGATAAGTACAATAAGCACAAAATGCTGCTTATTACGCAAATTGCGCTGATGATACAGGCATTCCTTCTTGCTATCCTCGCTTTCTCTGATGATATTCAGATATGGCAGATAATCATTTTAGTAATGTTGCACGGTATATTCAATGCTTTTGATGTGCCGGTGCGCCAGTCCTTAGTGGTGGAGCTCGTTGAAGATAAAGAAGATATAAGCAATGCAATTGCACTGAACTCTACTATATTCAATGGTGCGAAGCTCGTGGGACCATCTTTGGCGGGTATATTGATAACGGTAACCAGCATAGGCGTGTGCTTTTTGATTAATGCTGTTAGCTTCCTCTTCGTGATTGCATCTATTCTTATGATGCGAGAAGTGCCTCACGTGAAGAAAGAAGTGAAAAGCGGAATGGTCTCCAACCTGAAGGACGGTTGGAACTATACCTTTGGCTTTCCTCCAATTAGGAATGTGATTCTGCTATTGATTAGCGTTAATCTCTTCGGGATTATGTTCATTTTGCTTATGCCTGTGATAGCTAAAGAACAGCTGGCTGGTGACTCTGCCACTTTCGGAATGCTGATGGCAAGTTCTGGCGTTGGGGCGCTGATAGCAGCTATATACCTTGCTTCTCGCAAGACAGTGAAAGGCTTAGCGAGAATGATATATAAGGCAATTAGCATTTGTGGAGTAGCGCTTTTGTTGTTGGCATATTCGACTAATGCGTATATATCCTCAGTTCTTATGGTGATAGCCGGCTTTGGAATGATGCTTTCTACTGCATCTGGAAATAGCGTAATTCAAACATTGGCTGATGACGACAAACGCGGAAGAGTGATGAGCTATTACTCGCTTGCTTTCCTCGGCACAGCTCCGATTGCAGCGCTTATTTCCGGCTGGGCTGCAGAGTTAATAGGCGTGGATAATACAATAATGCTCAGCGGGGTGATAGTCCTAATTACTGGCTTCCTCTTCTGGTGGGACTATAAGAATATTAAAGGTCTAATAATAGAAACATATAAAGAAAAGGGCATTATTAGCAAGGAACCAACTGCGTAAGTCATTGATTTACTGCATCTTAGACAATAGAAAATAATTATTAATAATAAATCTTAGATAGAAATATGAAGTATTTAGATGTAGAAGCTAACTTCTTGGCTTTAGAAGATGAGTTTTCTAATATTGACAACTCAAAGGTTGTGATTCTCTCAGCTCCGTACGAACACAGCGTTTCATACGGAGAGGGAACGGTGAATGGTCCTGCTGGTATCATTGATTCCAGTGCTTACGTAGAGTTTTATGATGACGAACACGATAGAGAGCTTTGCAATGAAATTGGAATTGCCACTGCCGAGCCAATAGACTTCGAAGGCAAAGTAGATGAAGAGGCAATGGATATGATCTATAAGCAAGTGAAAGAGCATATAGAAATGGGTAAATATGTGGTAACTTTGGGTGGCGAGCATACAATCTCTATGGCGCCGATAAAAGCTCACTTCGAGAAGTATCCGAATATGAGTGTGCT
>JBHADY010000081.1:0-15992 GCA_041855325.1 Ignavibacteriota bacterium | reverse complement strand
CTCTGCATCGCTCCCTCGCTCTTAATCTACGTTTTTTATTAACTAATATAGGACAAATCCATTATGAAAAAAGACGAAGAAGAATTGGTTGCTATAATCACTTCTGTGGCTGCTGCCGCTCTTGGTTATAAAGTTAAGATAAACAAAATAAACTTCATCCACCCATTGCACGATGCTAAAAAATCGGGCTGGACTATGGTAGGAAGAATGCAAAACTTAAATTCTCACAATCCAAAAAGAGGAAAATAAATAATGAAAAAACTAAGAATTAACATAGACGGAAAATTATACGACGTAGAAGTAGAAGTATTAGAAGATAACGATAACCAAATACTTCCTGATTATTATCAGCAACACAATACTTTTACTCCTCCAGCTGTAGTGCCTAACCCAGGTTCTCCTGCTCCTACTGTGCCAACTGCTAAAAAAGCTAAACCAAAAGCAAAAGTAGAAGTAGATGGAAACGCTCTCACTTCTCCTATAAATGGCGTGGTGCTCGAAGTACTCGTTAAAGAAGGTCAAGCTGTGAAAGCTGGCGAAGTAGTAGCTGTGCTCGAAGCAATGAAGATGAAAACAAACGTTGAATCTCCAAAAGACGGCGAAATCGCTTCTGTTGGCGTGAATATGGGCGACAGAGTAGAAATCGGCGATGCTATCGTTACTTTCAAATAAGAAAGATACAGCAATAAATAATAAATAAAGGGAGCTAATGCTATTAGCTCCCTTTTTGTTTATATCTTATATTATTATGTGCTATAATTCTACTCTTGCTTCGAATGCCCTGGCGATAGTCGCTTCATCAGTGAATTCGAGTTCCCCGCCGATTGGCATTCCTCTGGCGAGGCGAGTGAGCTTCACGCCGAGTGGTGCCATCATCTTAGAGATATACTGCATAGTAATCTCCCCTTCGACGCTTGCATCGAGTGCGAAGATAATCTCCTCCACTCCGTCCAGACGCTGAATAAGCTCCCTCAACTTAATATCCTCTGGAGATACTCCGTCCAGGGGGTTAATCAGTCCGTGCAGCACGTGATAGCGTCCCTTAAACTCCCCTGTTTTTTCTATGGCGAGGACATCGTTTGGCTCTTCGACCACGCAGATTACGCTTTGCTTTCTATTCTCTGCAGAGCATATCGGGCAGGGGTCTGTCTCGGTGTAATTATGGCACTGCGAGCAATAATGCACCTTTTCCTTTAGGCGTGTCATCGCAGAGGCGAAATTCTTCACGTATTCTTCGTCCTTCTTTAACAGATAATAGGTAAGCCTTTGGGCGGTTTTGCGTCCAATAGTCGGCAGGGAGGCAAAATAGCCCACCATTTCTTCTATAGTTTCAGAGGTGTATTGCATTATATGCCTAAGTCCATTCCTGGTATATTCGGCATCATATTAGATACTTTGGATAGCTCATCTCGCAGTTTATCGGCTATTTGCGTAGTTGCGTTTGTGATAGCCCCACGGATAAGGTCTTGCAGCATTTCTACGTCGTTCTCTTGCAATAATTCTTGGCTTATCTTCACTTCGAGGCACTGGTGATTTCCGTTCATTTTCACGCTAACCATTCCTCCGCCAGCTTCACCAGTAGCGGTAATATTAGCAGATTGCTCTTTAATCTTCACCACCTCTTGCTGAAGATTTTTCGCTTTTTCCATTAATTCGGAGAAGTTAAAACTCATATCTTTATAATATTAATTGATAATCCAATATTAAATAAATAATAACGTCAAATAAGTTTGAGTGAATCTATAGTAACCTATAGGTAGCTTATAAACGAATAACTAAGAAACTAATTTTTATATTTATAACAGAAAGGCAAAATAATGGGAATATTCTCCAGGATTTCCGATATTTTTAAGTCCAACGTAAACGATGCCCTCGATAAAGCAGAAGATCCAGAAAAAATGCTTAAGCAGATGGTAATCGAAATGGAGGAATCAGTTAACAAATCTACTTTAGCTGTGGCTAATGCGATAGCTAATGAAAAGTCTCTTGCTACTAAACTTGAAAGAGCAAGAGAAGACTCCAAAGTTTGGGAAGAAAAAGCCGTTAAAGCACTGCAGTCTGGTCGCGAAGACTTAGCAAAAGCAGCTCTCGAAAAGAAAAATATTGCTCAGAAGAATATAGCAGACCTCGAGCCAATCCACAAACAAGCAAGCGAAACAGCAAACAAACTGCGCACTCAGCTTAATAGCTTAAAAGCTAAGTTAGACGAAGCTCGCAGCAGACAAAGCACTCTTATTGCTCGCTCTCAGGCTGCAAAGGCTCAAGCGGATATCAATAAGACATTCGCAGGTGTGGGTTCAGATGCATTCGGTAAATTCGATAAATACGAAGGCAAAATCCAGCAACTCGAAGCTCAAGCTGAAGCGTACGGTGAATTAGCTGGCGAAAACGTTGCCCTCGAGGATGAATTCAAAGCACTTGAATCTGCCGACGTAGATGATCAATTACTGCAATTAAAAGCTAAAATGGGTATGCTCCCTGAATCTACAACAGATGAAAATCAAAACTAATACGAGAGGAAAATAATGAATTCAAACATATTAAACCCCAAAACAGATACTCCTATGGAGCTTATCCAGAGTACTATTGATAAAGTAGAAAAGATACTAATTCAGAACTATCCTAACTACTTATCATTCGAGAATGGTTCTTATACTATCTCTCGCGGTTCTACTCAGCTGATGCTCGTTGTTAGACCATTTACTGATGATGATACAGTAATCGAATGCACTGCAAACGTAGTAAATGGAGCAAACATCACAGTTGATTTAATGCAATACCTGCTCCGCAAGAATGCTGAATTGCACTTTGGTGGCTTCGGCTTGCTGTTCGATGGCACTATTACTTTCTCGCACTCTATTTCTGGTGCAGATGTATGCGAAAGCGAACTAAAGAACACAATAGACTCCGTGGGAACAATCGCAGATTACTATGATGATTTAATCGTAGAAAACTATGGTGGAAAGCGTGCTTGCGACTTAAACTTCGACGAAGAATTATAATTTTTTAGAGACAATACTAAACAAAAAGGGCGACTAAATTTGGTCGCTCTTTTTGAATTTAAAAAATAGAATTATGAAGCAATCAAGCATACAATCTAAGTTCAAAATGAAGATATTCTTCATCTCCCTCGCGGCGATAATTATCTCATTTTTATTGATTTACACGAATATCATAGTAAATGAACTAATCGAGCGAGAGAAGATAAGCTCTAAGCTATTCGTCGATCTATATACTCATATAGGAATAGACGACGTGGAGAATTCCATCTTCATATTCGAGAAGATTATGCCCACGATTAGCTTCCCGATGATAATCACTCTCGATGATAACGAACCACGCTTCCCTCTGCTGCAGGAAAGCCGAAACATCACACTTGACACTACAAAGGACATAAATACTCAAACTGAGTATATGCGTCAGCTCATTCGCGAGATGGACAGCAAGAACCCACCCATTGAGTTCGTAATTACTGCGGGACAGGACAGCTTGACCTATCGCCTGCACTATTCAAACTCGAAATTGGTGGATCAATTGCAATACTTCCCTCTCATTCAAATCGGCGTGGTGGCGCTCTTCATCTTCCTTGCATATATTTCTTTTGCCAGCATTAAGCGTGGCGAGGAAAGCAAAGTATGGGTAGGAATGGCTAAGGAAGCCGCTCACCAGCTTGGCACTCCTCTGAGCAGTCTTATGGCTTGGATAGAGATAATCAAGTATGATAAGGAAAATCCGCAAACCATAGAGGAAACCACGCTCGAGATGAATAAAGATATAGAGCGACTGAATATGATAGCCACTCGCTTCTCGAAGATTGGCTCCACACCAGAGCTGGAAGAAGGAAACATATCTGAAGAGCTGAATAACATCTGTAGCTACTTTGATAAACGCCTTCCTGTGCTGGGCAAGCATATAGAGATAATCCGCAATATAGAAGAAGGTATATCTTGTAAATATAGCAAGGAGTTATTCGCCTGGGTTATAGAAAACCTGCTTAAAAACGCAGCGGAAGCCATAGAGGATAAAAGCGGAACAATTATGCTTAGCCTATCCGAAGTAGATAAGAAATACTTGCGCATATTAGTAACCGATAACGGCAAGGGAATGACCAAAAAACGCAGAAAAGAGATATTTGTGCCGGGCTTCACCACGAAGAAACGCGGTTGGGGGCTGGGGCTTAGCCTATCTAAGCGCATAGTGGAGGAATACCATAAGGGCGAGATATACGTTAAGGATTCCGCTCCGGGCAAAGGCACGACCTTCCTAATCGAAATACCATACAATACTTAAGTTCTGTAATTATACTATATTTTACTGAATTATAACAATTATATTATAGTTTTTTCGTAAATTGCAGTTCTTTTATTTAGAATAACAATTAACAAATCATAAAGGATATTCAATGAAGTTTCTAAAAGTAATTTTAGTTTTATTAGTGGCTGCAGTTATTCCTTCATTCGCAGCAAAACAAGTTCCATTAAAATCACAAATGGACTCAATCGCATACACTGTAGGTTCTAACTTCGGTACTATGCTAAAAATGGACTCCCTATACTTCAACATCGATGCAATTATGATGGGCATCGAAGATGGATTAATGGGCAATAAATTCAAATTAACTGAAGATGAAATCTCTCGTTGCTACCAAGAATTAAACAGAATAGTAACTGAAAGAAATGAAAGATTAACTAAAGAAGCTGCTGAAAAGGCAAAAGCTGAAGGCGCTAAATTCTTAGCAGAAAATAAAAAGAAGAAAAACATTAAGACAACTGCTTCTGGTCTGCAATACGAAGTGCTACAAGAAGGCAAAAAAGACGGAAAATCACCAAAAGAAACAAGCAAAGTTAAAGTTCATTACGTAGGCTTATTGCTTAACGGAACTAAATTCGACAGCTCTTACGATAATGGCGAGCCAATCGAATTCGAGCTTAACAGAGTAATCCGAGGCTGGACTGAAGGCTTACAACTTATGAAAGAAGGCGCTAAATTCAAATTCTTCATCCCAAGCGAATTAGCTTACGGAGAAAGAGGCAGCGGAAGAGCTATCGGACCAAACGAAACTCTCGTATTTGAAGTAGAGCTTATTGAAGTAAAGTAAGCAGATAACACTAAACACTTATTAATCAAAGAGATAGAGCTTATTTTTAGCTCTATCACTTTTTTTTATATTCATTCCAGCTTATTCACATAATTAATTGTATTTAACTTTTGGCACTTGGATTGCTTACTTAGATATTGAATTAACTAAATTATCAAAGTAATACTATTAAAATAGACATTTAGAAGGATACTGAAATGCAAGAACTAGCACTTCAAAACAATAGCAACCCCTCTTACGCTGCTCTAAAAATGGAGAGCGATAGCTTAGTAAGCTATGTGAATAGCTTCTCCGAAAAATTGCCCCAATACGACGTGGCACTGCTATCCCAAAGGCTGAAAGTAAGCGTGAAATCGCTAACTGAGCACTTGGATCATAGCCTGAATGGTACAAGCAAATTGGACAAAGTGCGCTATTGGATACGCCTTTCAATAGCCATTAAAGAATGCAAAGAAACTCTCGATATTATAGAACAACTTAAATATGGCGACACAAAAAGCATTATGCAAAAGGTGGATAATTTTAGCCAAATGCTTATTGATAGCCATAATATGAACCCAGACTTCTTAAACTAAGATGTATATTCTACCGATAATAATGAATATAGCTTCTTAAGATAATTACTAAATAAGGAAACTAATCAGCAATGGCTTCTTTTTCAGCATTAGAAACAGCTAAACGCGGCATATTGGCGCAGAAATTCGGTTTCGATGTAACGAATAACAATATTCAGAACATCAATACACCGGGCTATTCGCGTCGTTCCGCTGTGCTAACAGAGACTACTCCGCACCGCCAAGGCAATGGCGTGTACGTAGGCACGGGCGTGGCTGCGAACTCCCTTCGCACTTATCGCGAAGAGCTGTTCGATAGAGATGTGCGCAATGCCATAGGCAGACAAGCGAATTTCGCAACAGAGCAATCACTTTTAGAGAGAGTGGAATCCCTTTTGGCAGAGCCATCAGAACACGGAATCAGTGAATCGCTGAATCAGTTTTTCGCCTCATTAGAGGCTGTGAGCAATAGTCCGCAGAGTATGAACCACAGAGAAAACGTCCTGCAGACTGCCCACACGCTCATTAAGAACTTGCACTATACGGCTGGTGTATTCACAAATGCGAGAAAAGACATACGCCACGACATAGAAAACGATGTAGTAGAAATAAATAAGCTACTAAACGAAATAGCCACGCTGAACAAAAGCATAGCATATACAAAAGCAGATGCCGGAATAGAAAACCAAACATACTTCGATAAACGCGAAGTCGCACTCGAAAAGCTGGCGAAGCTCACGGGGGCGCATGTTACTCACGAGGAAAACGGCACTGCGAACGTATTCATCAATGGCATTAACGTAGTAACAGCAGCACACGCATCTAAGCTGACTCTATCAGAGAATACGAATCCAGCCACAGGTGAATCCACTTTGATAATTAATAAAATTGAGCCAAACGGCGTGCAAACAGGCACCGTAGAACCCGTGAGCGGGGAGCTTGCTGCGCGTATGAAAGGCTATAACATAACCTTCGATCCGCGGGATACCTCTGGGGCTTATTCCGCTTATACGAGCATTAATCAGTTCGTGAATACTCTCGCCACTCGAATTAATGCCCTAACCGAAACTGGGTATGGTCTGCACGACCCAGCTGGGGCGCCTCCGGGACGTAAGTTCTTCATCCCTGCTGTGGGAGATATTAATGCACACAATATAGAGCTTAACCCAGATTTAGATGCAGATGCCGCTCGCATTCCATTTTCCGCAAATGCCGGCACAGTCGGCGATAACACCATTGCGCGTGCTATGGCGAGAATAGCCAGCGACCAAAACTTCCTGAATAACTATAATCCAAGTGGTTCGTTCAACGCAGTGCTATCAAAAGTGGGAATGATGGCTCAGGAGGCAATTAACGGAAATAAAACTATGGGATTAGTGGTTCAGCAGCTCGAAGGACAGAGAGAATCCCTGATGGGCGTAAACCTTGACGAAGAAGCGGTGAACATAGTAAAATATCAGCGTGCTTTCGAGGCTTCCAGCAGAGTAGTAAATATGACTAACGAAATGCTACAAACTTTAATCAGAATGGTATAGTCTAAGGAATTAACACAATGAGAGTAACATCAAATAGCCCATATAGACCATTTCATAATCACCTCAATACTATACAAGAGAATAAGTATAAGAATGAGATTAGATTAGAATCCGGAAAGAAGAATATCAGCTTGAGCGATAATCCAAAGGATATATATGACGCTAAGCAATTCACCGAAATGATGGAAAGGAATAAGAGCTATATAGAAAATATACAAGAGACTTATTCTGAACTGCAAATGACCAGCAATATGATAGACCATATTGCCGATAAGATGACTATCATCCAAGATACCGCTGTATATTCTATGTCCCCAGCGAATGCAAATACTCTGCATAGTTTGGCAAATGTGGTGAAGAATAATATAGAGGATATCTTGGCAAGTGCAAATAACTCTCATAATAACAAATTCCTATTCTCTGGAAATATAACCACAAGCCAAGCACTGCAAGCAGTGAATGGAAATGACCAACGCCTTCCCTTCTCATTAGATAAAGTAGCCCCCACTCCCAATAATCCATCTGGCTTAGTAGTGCGTTTCCACGGGAACTTCCAAGAGAGATTGATTAATCGCGATTCCGTAAGCACAGAGGTAGTGAATACCACTGCGGATAAGCTATTCGGCAACAATGGCGTGCAATATCTAAACGAGATGATAGAAATCTATAACACACTGGCATACGATGAGAACGGGCAATTGCGCGACGAGTCCAGTAGATTCACTCCTGCAGAAACCACGAAGCTAAGTAGAGCAATTGAAACTTTGGCGGGGAACCACGAACGCGTGGTTAAGACGAACTCTATCATCGGAGCGAAAGTGAATAGAATACTCGCCGTGAATGAGCAATTAGTCGAAGAAAACACGAGAATAAAGAATATGCGTTCCCTCGTGGAGGACACGAACTATGCCGAAACTATGATGGATCTCGTTAAGAACCAAACTGCTCTGGACTATGCCCTGAAAGTTGGCTCTATGATTCAGTCTAAATCACTTATCGACTTTTTGGGTTAATTAATACTTATATTAAGTATCATTATAGATTAATTAACTTATTGAATTCCGGTGGAATAGGAGTATCAAACTGCATTACTTCCTTAGTGCGCGGGTGCTTAAAGGTAAGAAGATATGCGTGCAGTGCCATTCTGCCGATTGGATTCATCGTAGCACCGTATTTTTTATCGCCAACCACGCTATTTCCTATCTCTTGCAGCTGTACGCGGATTTGATTCTTCACTCCTGTATCTAACTTAACTTCTAATAAAGTAAACTGCTTACCGCGATTCAGCACCACGTAGTTAGTGATAGCCTCTTGTCCGCCATTCGGTGTGGGAGAAGTATAAACGTGGAAAGCTTTGTTCTCTTTCAGCCAAGAATGCACTGATCCGTGGTCTTTTTCTACTTGTCCTTCCACTGCTACGTAATAGCGGCGGTCGAGGACTGTTCGGTTTTTGTCGCCAAGGAGGAATTCCTTTACCTCTTGGCTTTTCGCGAATAGCATTAATCCGGAGGCTTCCCTATCAAGTCTATGCACCACGAACAGCTGATTCTTCGGGTCAGCCTGCTTCAGGTAATTGCTAAGAATGCGATATGCCGTTTTTTGGTTTTCCTTATTCGTAGAGACGGAGAGCAAACCGTGGTCTTTGTACGCAACGATTACATCGAGGTCTTCATAGACTATCTTCAGTCCCTTTAGGGTGATTTCCCTTGCAGCTTTAATATTTGTTATAGCTACTAAGTCGCCGGGGTTAAGCTCAAACTGAAAATGAGTCTGCACAGTATCATTTATTCTAACTTGTTTATTTACAAGTAGTTCTTTAATTGCATTTCGGCTTTTTTCTGGCATAGATGAGTGGAGGAAATCGAAAAGGAGTGTGCTTTCCTTCACAGTGAATCTGGTTATCTTTTCTTGCTTATTGAATCTATTAACGTAATGTTTGTTGCGTCTCATTTTCTCAGTTTATAGAAGTTAGAAACACAGATATACGCAAAAAAACGCAAAGTGTTCGTACTGTCGGGATATATTTTGTGGTAATTAGATATAGTATTATTCAAATTAGACTATAGTATCCTTCCAAACAGCCTATCTAATCTATACAGGCTCATTTCTATGATGATTGGTCTGCCGTGCGGACAGCAATATGGCATATCGCAAGCGAGGAGGTCGGAAATCAGCTTCATCATCTCCTCCTTTTGTATGCTTTTTCCTGTTTTTATAGCAGCTTTGCAGGCAATGGAGGCAGCTAAGTAGTCGCGTTTATCTGTGTTGCGAATTTTCTGCTCGGCGGCGTATTGGTCAATCACTTCCTTTATGGATATACTGCTAAAGACGTATGCGTCATCCAGCGGGATAGCCTTCACCTCGAGTTGATTGCCCTTCAGGTCAAAGTAATAGCCTAGTTCATTCAGCTCTTCTTTGATTTCCTTCAGCACTATGATTTCGGAGTTATCAAGTATAATTTGATGTGGGAAGAGTAAATCTTGCGAGTTGCTTAATTCCTTGCTGAAGGATCGCAGCACCTTTTCGTATAGCACTCTTTCGTGGGCTCCGTGCTGGTCGAATAGCAGAATACCGCTTGGCACTTCGAGGATTAAGTACTTATTATGTATCTGCAAGTAATTCAGATATAGGTCGCCTTCGACTATCTCTTTCAGTATTTCATAGTGAGAGATAGTATCTTGATTAACGAAAAACTCCTGTCTTGGGGCATCTTTCGGCGTTGGGACTGCATCCGGCTTGAATATATTCACATCAAAGTTCATTGGCTTTGGCGGAGCCGGCGGAATATACGCATTATATGAACTTGAAGACTGATTCGCATTCTCATCTCTACTATAGTTCGCACTGGAACTGTACGATTGAAAACTATTATATGTATTAGTAGATGGGAATGAATAATTATAGTCCTTATTTCCGCTTGTATTGCCCATTCCGAGGCGGGCGAATCTATCCACCGATGAACTTGGCACCTCCTGTTTATCGATTATCTCTCCAGTTACTTTATTAACAAGCAGGGTTTCGCGTTCCAGCTCCTCATTCTCCACTACTATGCGTTTAAATGGGGTAATCGCCTCTATGGAGTCCAGCGAGGCATCGGGTATAACGCTATTCTCGGCTAATGCACGCACCACAGCGAGATTGACTAAATTATGTATTAGCCTTTCGTCTTCGAACTTCACTTCGTGCTTCTGCGGGTGTACGTTTACGTCGTACTCGTGCGGATCCAGCTCTATGTTAATTAAGTAGAATGGGTTCTTGCTCTTCTCTAAAAGGTGCTCATACGCCGAGAACACAGCAAAGTTAATGGATTTGCTCTGTATGCTTCGCGAATTGAGGAATAAATACTGATTCGATCGCGTCTGCTTTGCGATAGACGGTAAGCCTATGTATCCGTGCAGTTTAATACCATTTTCTTCGTGGTTAAGCGGTATAATCGCCTTTGCAGTGCTTTCGCCTATCACGTCCTGAATGCGCTTCTTCAGTGGTCCGGGTTGTGCATCGAAGATTAGAGTATTATCATCGTAGAAGACAAAGCGAATATCCGGCTTAGAGAGTGCGAAACGCAGCATAGTCTCGGATATATAGCGGAACTCCGTGAGATTAGTCTTTAGGAACTTCTTACGCGCTGGGAGGTTATAGAATAAATTGCGAACGAAAATCTGCGTGCCTATGTCTATTGCGAATGGCTCTATAACAGGGTCTTTCATTGGTTCTGCAGTCAGTCGCCAGCCGTGTTCCTCGCCCTGCGGGAGAGTGCGAATCTCTATATTCGATACGGACGCGATAGATGCAAGTGCTTCCCCTCGGAAGCCGAAAGTATGAATTGCCTCTAAATCCTCGCTGGTGAATACCTTGCTCGTTGCGTGCCTTCTAATCGAAAGCGATAGGTCTTCCCTGCTCATTCCGTGTCCATTATCAATTATGTGAATCAGGCTCTTGCCGGCATCTTTCACTATTACCATAATGGTATCGGCTCCGGCATCGAATGAGTTTTCGACTAACTCTTTCACCACGGATTCTGGTCTCTGCACGACCTCTCCCGCGGCTATTTGGTTAGCGATGAATTCGGGCAATATTTGTATTGACTTTCTCTGCAATTTTCTCTTAGCTTAAGTAAGTATGTTCTTTGATATAATAGAGTGAGTAGCGACGTAATATTTACAATTATATTTGATTATTATCTCTGCTTTTGTGCGTATTTTTTAGTAATTTTGTGTTTCACATTCATAAGAAATAACAATGAAAAGAATTAGCTATATATACATCAAAACTTTACCTATACTCATACTTATCAGCCTGCTGACTGCCTGCTATTCCTTCCGCGGAGGCTCTCTGCCAGAGCATATAAAGACTATACAAATACGCAATATAGTGGATAATAGCAACTTCGGCGACCCCACATATAAAGAATACCTCTTCAATACTATGAACGAAGTAATTCGCCGCGATAACTCTATGAGCATAGAAACCGGCGCTGCGGATTCGCGACTGTCAATTCAGCTCGTCTCCATACAAGAAAGTGTGCTGAGCACCAGCGGTGGCTCTGGCTTGGAAAAGGAAAGAAAGATAAGCGTGGGCATAGCCTTTGAGTTCTACGATAACACGAAAAAGCAAGTCATAGCAAGCAATAGGCTGACTATGTCGCAGTCCTTCCTCATTAGCGGCTTGCCCAACTCCCGCAAAGAAGCAATTAATAAATGCCTTGAGCTAATCGCTGATGAAATACTAAATAATATGATCTCATCAGAGTAAAATAGCCGCTTTTCTTAAGCGGAGGCTTAACAATTCCCATTATATCACATATAATTAGAGAAAATTATACACAAATCTTTGAAATGAATAATAATTTTCCTAATTTTGTAAATGTACTGAATAAAAGATATGAAGTACTGCGGGGAAGCCTGTTCCCACGCACCAATTTAGAGATTTTTTAGATGAATACAATCTTTAAACAGAAATAAAACAATACAATAATTTTTCAACAATAAACTATAAGGATATATCAGATGGCTTTAGATCACACAAAATACCCAGCAGAACCATTCCGCATTAAAATGGTAGAAACTGTAAAAATGATCGATCGCGAACAAAGAGCAAAAGTTATGGCTGAAGCTGGCTTTAACACTTTCTTATTAAAATCAGAAGACGTATACATCGACTTATTAACTGATAGTGGTACAAACGCTATGAGCGACCGCCAATGGGCTGGTATGATGATGGGCGATGAAGCATACGCTGGTAGCCGCAACTTCTTCCACCTCGAAGACACTGTAAGAGATTTATTCGGTTTCAAACACTTGGTTCCTACTCACCAAGGTCGTGGTGCTGAAAACTTACTCTCTCAAATTGCTATTAAAAAAGGTCAATACGTTCCTGGCAATATGTACTTCACTACTACAAGATTCCACCAAGAAAACAATGGCGGTATCTTCGTAGATATCATTCGCGATGAAGCTCACGATGCAGCTTTAAACGTACCATTTAAAGGGGACATCGATCTAAACAAATTAGAAAACTTAATCAAAGAAAAAGGCGCTGAAAACATAGCTTACGTATGCCTCGCTGTTACTGTAAACTTAGCTGGCGGACAACCTGTTTCTATGGACAATATGCGCAAAGTACGCGAATTAACTAACAAACACGGCATTAAAGTATTCTACGATGCAACTCGTTGCGTAGAAAACGCTTTCTACATTAAAGAACAAGAAGCTGGATACGCTGATAAGAATATCGATGATATCGTTCGCGAAATGTTCAGCTATGCAGACGGTTGCACAATGTCTGGTAAAAAAGACGGTATCGTTAACATCGGTGGTTTCCTCTGTATGAACGACGACGATTTATTCGCAGCTGCTAAAGAATTAGTAGTAGTTTATGAAGGTATGCCTTCATACGGCGGTATGAGCGGTCGCGATATGGAAGCATTAGCTATCGGTCTTAAAGAATCTTGCCAATATGAATATATTGAGCACAGAATTAAACAAGTTCGCTACTTAGGCGATAGATTAAGAGAATATGGTGTGCCTATCGTTGAACCAACTGGTGGCCACGCAGTATTCTTGGATGCTCGCAGATTCTGCCCACATTTAACTCAAGAACAATTCCCAGCTCAAGCTCTTGCTGCTGAATTATTCATCGAATCTGGCGTACGTTCAATGGAACGCGGTATCGTTTCTGCTGGTAGAGACAGAAATACTGGCAAAAACCACGCTCCTAAATTGGAAACTGTTCGCTTAACTATTCCACGTCGTGTATATACATACAGCCACATGGACTTAGTAGCAGAAGGCGTATATAACCTATACAAACACAAAGAAAGCATCAGAGGACTTAAGTTCGTTTACGAACCAAAACAACTCAGATTCTTCACTGCAAGATTCGAACACATCTAAGAACTAAACTTAGATTTCGACAAATAATAAAAGGAAGCCCCTGCCCCCCAAGCGGCAGAGGCTTTCTTTTTATGTGCTATTCTTTTACGCATTATTAAGTATGATATTGCATTATGATAAGATTATGAGATATAATAACAAAGATTATAAGATATAATAATAATATTATTGCGTATTTTTGTAATCCCAGAAAGTAAACTACGAAATGAAGAATATCACTATCGAGAACATTAGTAAAACATACGAGAATGGTTTTACTGCTGTTAAGAACATAAACATACAGATAAATAAAGGTGAATTTGCCGTGCTGGTGGGTCCATCTGGCTGCGGGAAATCCACTATCCTGCGAATGATAGCCGGATTAGAAGACATCACCGAAGGAAATTTGCTATTCGACGGACAAGTGATGAACCAGGTCGAAGCCAAAAACAGAGATATTGGAATGGTCTTCCAGAACTATGCCCTATACCCGCACCTCTCCGTGTTCGATAACCTCGCTTTCCCGCTGAAGATAAACAAAGTAAAGAAAAGCGAGATTAAGCAAAAAGTAGAGCAAGTGGCGGAGATATTGGAACTCTCCAGCAACCTCGACAAAAAGCCCAAACACCTAAGCGGCGGGCAAAGGCAACGCGTTGCTCTCGGCAGGGCTATCATCAAACAGCCGAATATCTTCCTCTTCGATGAACCGCTCTCTAACCTCGATGCGAAGCTACGCACGCAAATGCGCACAGAGATTATCAAGCTGCATAGGAACTCGCAAGCCACCTCTATATACGTTACTCACGACCAAACTGAAGCAATGACCATGGCGGACAGAATCATACTGCTGAACGCCGGAGAAGTCGTGCAGATAGGCTCTCCGCAGGAGCTTTATCACAATCCCGTGAATCTATTCGCTGCTTCATTCCTTGGTTCGCCACAGATTAACCTCTTCTCCGTGCAAGCGAAAGACGGGTATTTCCAATTTAGCAACGGCACAAAGATAAACATCAGTAATATGCCGAAAAACACGGCTACTCTTGGTATTCGCCCAGAGGATATCACCATCTGCGAGGCGGACGGCGACATAAAAACCAAGATAGAAAACATAGAATATATGGGATTCGAGAAGTTGATTTACTTCGATTTCGATGGATTAAAATCTATACGCATCGCGAATACTGATTCCGATAACTATCATATAAATCAAGAACTAAAACTGAAGCTTAATAGCAATATTCTCTTTTTCGATGAAATTGGAGAAAGGATATACCTATAAATGTTAAACGTTTCTAACCTATCTATTCACTTTGCGAATAGATACTTATTTGATAATGTTACTTTCACTGTAGATAATGCAAATCGCATAGCGCTGATTGGTCGAAACGGCAGCGGAAAGACCACCCTGCTGAAGATAATCGCTGGCGAGATTACCCCCGAAGACGGAAAAATCATTAAGTCCAACGACTACAAAGTGGGTTACCTCCCCCAGGACGGAAACCTGCAGTCCGATCTGAACATATTCGACGAAGCGAAAAAAGCTCTCTCCGAGATATTGGATCTCGAAGCTCAAATAAAAGCAATAAACGAGGGAATTGCCTCCCGCACGGACTACGACTCACCTGATTACTCCAAGCTCTTGCAGAAGCTTAGTGATATTAATCACAGATTCGAGATAATCGGTGGTTATAACTATGAATCGCAAATAGAGAAGATTCTCACGGGCTTGGGCTTCGAGAGAGAGGATTTCTCCCGCAAAGTGAATGAATTCAGCGGGGGCTGGCGTATGCGTCTTGCACTTGCGAAGATACTGCTTTCCGCTCCGGACTGCATTATGCTCGATGAGCCGACTAACCACCTCGATATTGAATCTCTCATCTGGTTGGAAAGCTTCCTGAAGAACTACTTCGGCGCGGTGATACTCGTTTCGCACGATAGGCGTTTCCTCGACTCTGTAACCAATCGAACTATAGAAATCTCGAATGGCAAGACTATAGACTTCCCTCTGCCCTATTCCAAGTTTTTGGTATATAGAGAGGAAATACGTGAGCAGCAGATGAATGCCTACAAGAACCAGCAGAAGCAGATAGAAAAGACGGAGAAGTACATAGAGGCTTATAGATACAAGGCTACTTTGGCTTCGCGCGTGCAATCGAAGATTAAGCAATTAGAGAAGATTGAACGCATTGAGATAGACGAAGTGGATAATTCAGCAATTCACTTGAAGTTCCCAAAGGCACCGCCATCTGGTCGCACAGCCCTTGAGATTGAAAATCTGACTAAGTATTATGATGATAAGCTAATACTTAAAGACATTAACTTAGCGCTGGACAGAGGCGAGAAAGTTGCTTTCATCGGTAAGAATGGCGAGGGCAAAACCACGCTTACTAAGATTATAGCAAATGAAACTTATTACGATGGCGTGTGCAAGCTG
>JBHADY010000080.1:0-3343 GCA_041855325.1 Ignavibacteriota bacterium | reverse complement strand
GTTCATAATATTCTGCAGATAAGCCAGAGCAGCGGGATTAATAACGAAAGGGTATTTGTTCTTATTCGCTGGCAATTTTAGTTCTTCATCTATTTTTTTCCCGAGGGCTACGTCGTCCGAAGCAGAATAGATATTTATGCTTCCATCATCTCCGCAGGATATCATCAGCAGCGAAAGCAAAAGCACTAGCAGATACCTATTTAAATGAAATTGTCTCATAACTTTTTCCCTAATAAATTATAGCTGTTATATGATAACTTGGTACTTATAGATTGTAATTATACATCTTACAATCCATATTCGCAAAATTAAGTAAATTATTTGTTTTTTTCAATTTTTTTTCATAATTTAGAGACTGGAAAATATGTAAAATATCGTTTTGGTGTTTCAGTTTTCCATATTCTTAATTGATTGAATTAATTAGCTTTAAGTTTATAAAGATGAAGTATTTCATTAAAAATATAAAAGTCCTATTGGCTTATATGCTGCTTCTGAGCGCCTGCTCGGAAATAGATAGCCCTATTAGCTCCAAAGACGTGGTGCTGAAGATTGAGACTAAATGGCTCGCCGATTCCAAAGGTGAGAAAAAGCTGATAATATACAACAAAGAATACGACAGAAACGGAAAGCTAATTAAGCTCGTAGAGTACGATACACTAGGAAAAGCATACAAAGTGCACCACTTCCAATACGAAGCTACTCACAGTAGCGAAACAATAGAATACCTGCAAAATGACCAAGATAATAAAGGCAAAGTAGCAGTTATCTATAGCGGTATGGACTCAAGGGGAAGAGTAGCCGATAAAGTGGAACTATCCCAAAGTGGCGACACACTCTCTAAGCATTCATATAAATATGATGAAAGCGGAAAGCTCGTGGAAGCTGTATCGAACTACGCAACTTCAAATCAGAATATACTTACCCAGTATATTTATAATGGAGTTGGCTCTTTGGGCAGCCCAGTGGTAAAAGACCTCACTACTGGCAATACTATTAAATCTGATAGCCTCGTGTATCACAATGCTAAAGCTACTATTGATAAGCTGACTATAGATGATAAAGGGCAAATCAGAACTATAGTATCCACTTCTTACAATAAATTCGGCAAAATCTATAAAGAAATAGAAAATAACCCAAATACTAAGATTATTAATACATATATTTACGAATATATATATTACTAATTACTACCTATCCCACTTTTGCTCTGCAATAGCTTCTTTCCCGCAGAGCTACCCCAAATGAATTCTAATAGCTAAGCCATTAGCTATGTGCAATACGTAAAAATAATTAACTAAAATATTCATAAATTTAACTGGAGGCACAATTGAAAAAGAACTCAATTGGCAATTTGCTAATAGTAATAATACCGCTAGTGCTATCGGTAGTGTTGCTATATCCAACTTATCAAGCTGTGCAGCTTGAAAAAGTCGAAGCGGAATACATCCAAAGAGCTGTGAAAAACCCAGCTGACTCTATGAAAATTATGGATGACTTCCATAGACTTTATGGCGAAAAATTAGACGACGCCAAAAAAAATAGACTGAAACTCGGTCTTGACCTTCGTGGTGGTATGTACGTTACTCTCGAAGCTGACGTACTTAAGTTAGTGGAAGAATCTGCTAACGAAGAAAGCAAAGATGAAATCTTTGCGCAAGTTATTGAAGCTACTCGCAAAGAAACTGCTCTAAGCGATGCAAATACTATTGACGTGTTCCTGAAGAACTTCGATAATATCGCTCGCCCAAAGAAAAAATATCTCTATGATTACTTCGATTTCAATACTTCAGACGACTTCGCAAAAGCTGAACAGCAAATCCAAGATAAACTAAGAGAAAACGAAACTGAAGCCGTTGACCAAGCTATTCAAGTTATCCGTCAGCGAGTGGATAAATTCGGTATCAGCGAACCTACTATCCAAAAACAAGGTTCTCGCAGAGTAGTTCTCGAGCTCCCTGGCGTTACTGACGAACAGAAAATGCTCGACCTCGTGAAAACTACTGCACGCCTCGAATTCAAGAGTGTGCATAACGATAAACAGCTTGCTAAAGCATTCTATAACATAGACAAATTCTTAGCTTCTGGCGGACAAACTATCGTTGATAACGCAGAAGAAACTAAGATAGACACTACTTCCATTAAGCAAGATAACGATGAATTAGCTGCCGCTGGCAATGCTAAATCTGACTCATCAAAAGCTAAAGGCAAAAAAGCCAAAGAAGCTAAAACAGAAGTAGCAAAAGCAGACACTGCTAAGAAAGAAACTAAAAAAGAAGCTGCTGCAGACACTACTGATCCTTATGCTAATATGAGCAAAGAAGAAGCTGCTAAGAAGTATGCTCAGGATCACCCATTCACTATTTTATTCGTTGCTCAATATGCTCAGGATAACAAATCTCAATCTGTTATGATTGACTTCTCTCGCGATATGTTCCCTGAAGGCGTATATAACTTCATGGCTAGCGAAGAAAATATGAAGAAAATCCTCGTGTTCCTCCAAAGAACAGAGATTAGAAACTTACTCCCAGAAGGTGTTAATATTTACTTCAACGCTAAACCTATGATCTTTAAAGATGATAAAGGTAAAGACGTTAAGTTCTATAACTTCTTCGCTTGTAAAGACTTCCAACCTAAGCTCACTGGCGAAGTTATCACTGACGCCGTAGCTACTTACGACCAAACAAATAACCAACCTATAGTTAATATGTCTATGAACAGCGATGGCGCTGAAAGATGGGCTAAAATCACTGGTGCAAACATTGGCAAGAGAATCGCTGTTATCCTCGATGATCAAGTTTACACTGCTCCTAACGTATTAACTAAGATCACTGGTGGTAGCTCTCAAATCACTGGTATGGAAAACGCTGAAGAAGCTCGCCTTCTGAAGATAGTTCTTAAATCAGGTGCTTTAAAAGCTCCTGTGCAAGCAGCAGAAGTACGCGTTGTGGGTCCATCTTTGGGTGAAGACTCCATTAACTCTGGTGTTATGTCCAGTATCTATTCATTCTCTGTAATCGTGCTCTTTATGCTCATTTACTACGGTATGGGTGGCTTAGTTGCGAACATCTCGCTGGCTATTAACTTCTTGTTAGTACTTGGCTTTATGGCTGCATTCGACGGTACTCTTACTCTCCCAGGTATCGCTGGTCTTATCCTTTCTATCGGTATGGCGGTTGATGCGAACATCCTTATTTATGAACGTATCAGAGAAGAACTCGGCAAGGGCAGAAACTTAGTGGCTGCAGTAGATGAAGGCTTTAGCAAGTCTCTCACTGCGATTATTGACTCGAACTTAACTACATTCATCACAGGTTTAATTCTATATTACCTTGGCTCTGGACCT
>JBHADY010000079.1:0-3426 GCA_041855325.1 Ignavibacteriota bacterium | reverse complement strand
TCCTATTAATCTTTTTGCGTTGCTTCTTTGCTTTCTTTGCGGCACGCTCCAGCAGGTATTGCTGAGCCGAGAAAGCACCCTCCTCGCTAGAAGGAGTGAGCTTTTCGTAGTCTCCGCTATATCCAAGTCGCCAAGCCTTGGAGTTATCACGCCAATAAACGTCTAATATCTCTTTTAACTCTTTCTTTAAGTCTTCGGATTCCACCGGGAACATAAGCTCTACGCGGTTATGCAAGTTGCGAGTCATCCAGTCCGCACTGGTAAGGAATATCTCCTCTTCCCCCGCATTCTTGAAGTAAATAATGCGAGTATGCTCCAAGAAGCGACCAACCACGCTGCGCACTTCTATGTTCTCGCTTATGCCTTCTACGTTCGGACGCAGACAGCATATTCCGCGGATGAGCAATTGAATCTTCACGCCTTTTATCGCCGCCTTGTACAGAGCTTTGATAACCCCCTTATGCGTCAGCGAGTTCATCTTCGCAATGATAAGCCCCGGGTTTTCCTCTGTATGCAGTTCGGTTTCGCGTTCGATTAGCTCAATCACCTTGTTATGCAAGTGGTTAGGCGCTACGATTAGCTTATTCCAATTCTTGAAGTTAGAGAAGCCAGTCAGACGGTTGAAGAAATTCACTGCATCTGCGCCCATTGCTTTGTTCGATGTCAGCAAGCCTAAGTCTGTGTATAATCGAGAAGTTATGTGGTTATAGTTGCCAGTGCCGAGGTGCAGATAGTTCTTCAGGACGCCGTTTTCTTCGCGCACTATCATTGCGATCTTGCAGTGCGTCTTTAGTCCGAGAACGCCATAAATCACGTGCAGACCCATCTTCTCGAGTTCGCGTGCCCACTGTATGTTGTTCTCTTCGTCGAAGCGAGCTTTTATCTCTACGAATACAGTTACTTCCTTGCCTTTTTCGGCAGCACGCATAAGCGCATCAACTACGGGGGAGTCGTTCCCCACGCGGTATAGTGCAATCTTAATCGCACGCACTTTGTCGTCCTTCACGGCAGCGTTCAGCAGCTTAAGCACACTGTTGGAGAATGAATCAAATGGGTGATGCACCAGCAAGTCCTTCTTCCTAAGTACATCAAAAATATTAGTATTAGGCTTAGCCAATGCCGGAAGAGTGCGCGACACAAATGGCTTATCCTTCAGGTGATCCAAGTCTAACTTAGTGATTTTCGATAAATCAGCCAAACTGAGCGGACGGCTATGCACATAAACGTCCTCGCTTTCCAAGTTCAGGGTTTCCTTCAGGAACTCGACCAAAAATGTGGGCATCTTCGGGCTTACTTCCAATTTCACGGCAGCAGTGCCCCATAGCCTTGTTTTTATTTGTTCGGCGATTTCCTCCATTAAGTCGTCCGCCTCGTCCTCCACGATTTCTATATCCGCATCGCGAGTAACGCGGAATGTATTCATAGTTTCTATATTCAAATTCGGGAAGAGCAAGTCCGCATTCAGCTTTATCACCTGTTCTATGGTGGTGAAGTGAAAGGCGTTGTCGCGGTGCAAGTTGATAAGTCGCGGAATGCTCACGGGGATTTGCAGGAAGGCGTATCTTTTCTCGTCTTCTGGCTTTTCCGGGTTCGAAAGCACGAAAGCAATGTTCAGCGAGCGGTTAATTATACGCGGGAAAGGGTGCGCCGAATCGATTATCAGCGGGGTGAGCATAGCCAGCACGGACTTCTTGAAGTAGTCGCGCAGGAAGGCTCTTTCCTCGTCGGAAAGTTCGTTTCTTTCGTGCATAATTATCCCTTCTTTCGCAAGGGCTGGGACTATCTCCTGCTGGAATATCTTTTCCTGCAGTTCATATAGCGGGATTAGCCTTTTCTGGCATTCGCGCAGGGTTTCGCGCGGGGTCATTCCGTTTTGGCTTCTCGTTTCGTATCCCGCAGCGATTTGCTTCTTCAGTCCGGCAATGCGAATCATAAAGAACTCGTCCAAGTTGGAGCTGAAGATAGAGATAAACTTCAGGCGTTCCAGCAGTGGGTGCTCTGGCGACTGTGCTTCGGCGAGGACACGGCGCTGGAACTCAATCAGGCTAAGTTCTCTATTAAAGTAGTATTCCGGGTTCCCGAGGTCTATTATTTTCTCGTTTTCCTTAGCGGGAATATTTTCTATATTTATATTGCTTTGTGTTTCGTTAGTCATTGTGATTATTGTTTTTACATTATTCTATAATAGCTATTTCCTCATCGGTCAGCCCATATATTTCATACACTTTGGAGTTGATATTTCTTTCTAAAGAGTTAATAACACGCTGAGCCATAGTCTTGCTTGTGCCGCTTACAGCTGTAGTTTCTTTTACTTTTGCATCAAGCATTTGATTAACTAAATCGACTATTTCATCGTGCAAATGCTTATTTTTTTCATTGATGACTGGGATAGGGAGAAGTTTGATTTGATAACTCTGTATCTCTGGAAAAATATCATCTTTTTTAGTTGTAAAATACACTTTAAAGTACCAGTTTAATAACTTAGAATTTAGTAATCCAAGAATAAATGACAAGTTATATGTATTAGATTTTAATCCATATAAGTTTTTGATAAATGCGTAATTATTTTTGTCTAAAGTAGCTTCTAATGTACTTGTTACTCTTCTGATTAATAATTTTTCTATGCTATCAAATTCTTGGAGTCTTGCTTTTTCAACTTCTGTCAATTCATGGACTGTATTATCATAATTTATACAATATCTTGATGTATCATAACCCAAAAGTATAGGTGTTCCTGTTGTTTCTGCCTTCACCTTTGTCTTACCAACCTCTAACCCTCTTCTGATATAACAACAATCTTCGATATCAATAGTATCTTTTCTTATAATATCAATAATTGCTTTCTGTTCAGTAGACATTACAGAATTAAACATTTTAGAATAAAGAGTTTCGAAAAATTTATAATCAACTGTTCTAATTTTTGTCAATTCTTCATTAGGATAATAGTTGTATATATCCACTTTTCTATTTTGATTGGACTTAGATAAAAACATAATACTACATTCAGTATTTGCATCTTTAAAAGCCTTTCCAGCTTCAGTAATTCTAAATAATCCATTAGACAAAAGCATTTCTCTTACAGCAAGACTATTAATATTGAATTGATAGAAACGCGGTGTTATATATCCAAAATAACCAGTATATTTTAGGAAATCAATACTTCTTTCAATGAATATCTCGTATAAATCATACTGACCTCTAGTAACTGAGTAATTATCACGATAGTAAGATGCAGATCTACTTTCTATCATTGCATTTCTCACATAAGGAGGATTTCCAATTATAGCGTCAAAACCACCGTTTTTGAAGATGTTTTTGAACTCATCTCTAAAGTCGAATGGGTTCAATGTTCTGCTTTCATCTACGGATAGTTGCAATACATTAGGCACAACGTCTAAACCTATCAGCGAGTTCCCGCATTTGATG
>JBHADY010000078.1:0-5082 GCA_041855325.1 Ignavibacteriota bacterium | reverse complement strand
TGAATGTACTTTTCCCTTTGGAACGCCAGGAAGGATACGAGTGAAGTCGATGATGAATTCAGCTTGTGAATGAGAGATAATAGCCAAGTTAGAGTAAGTACCTTGAGCTACGTTATCAGGCAATTCAATGCTTAATTTTTGTGTGTTTTCTTCGTTGTTTGCCATTATATTTTCTTTCTATAATTAGTTATCTTATTATTTATATTCTTCTAATTCTTTAGTGAAGACTTCTAAGTTCTTAGAATCATTGATTCTATCAAGCCAGAACACCATTCTGCCTAAGTAGTATTCTTTATTATCCATAGGAACGTCATCTTTCATAGCGATGAGTTTATCGATAGTTCTCTTGAACTTAATCTCTTCTTTAGTAGCAGCGTAGATGTCAGCAAGTTCTAATAATACTGAGTAGTCATCTGCACCTTCTTTAGTAGCGAGAGCAGCTTCGAAAGCAGCTTGAGACTTAGCTAAGTAAGGAGTATATGCTTCTTCATTAATGTTATAGTTAGCGTCTTTTTCGTTCTTTTCGAACTCAGCTTTTTGCACTTCTACAGCATAGTTTTTGTAAGCAGAACCGAGAACTTTAGTGATTTCCACGTCGTTTGGTCTAATCTTCAGAGCAGCTTCGTATTGAGCAGTTGCTTCGAGGAATTTCTTATTTCTAAGTAAAAGGTCGCCGTATTGAGCTCTATAGTCAGCATTGTTTGGTTGTTCTCTAGTCAGGCGTTCCATAGTTTGCATAGCAACTTCTGGTTTTCCTTGTAGATCGAGGATTTGCACCATAAATCTATTAGCGTATGGGTTAGTTGGGTCTAACTTTTGGATTTCGCCAATGTGTTTAAGAGCAGTTTCATAGTCTTTTTCATCGAATGCAATACGTGCTAATTCGAATGTAGGAGTGATATCGAATGCGTATGGCTGTAAGTCTTCAGTAAATCTCCAGCCCATGATACCAGTTTTTCCGAATTTAGAGTTGTGCTTAGTGAAGATATGGAGAGTTTTTCCGTCAACTTTGTATTGATAGAATGCCATTGTATCTTGCACAGTTTTGATATTCGGGTTAAGCAATTGGCGGTAGTCGCTATATTGCTTTGGTTCGCCGAGTATGGATTTGAATTCTTTCGGAGTCATACCGAGAGTTAAGCCCTTGCTTTTGAAGAAGTTAATTTCATCAGCAAGGATAGTATTATACTTATTTAAGTTTTCTTTAGCTTTTGCTTTATTGCCCATCTGTGCATAAACATTACCTATCATAGCATAGTTATCTGGGTTATCAGGATAAAGCAAGATAGCATTATTAAAGTGCTTTAAGGCTTCTTGGCCCATTGCCTCTTTTTCGATTTTCGCGAGGTCGCCAGAGCTCATTTGTCCGAGCACTTGCACGCCCATATTATAAGTAGCTATCCAAGCATTGTATTCTAAAGCTTTGTAGTTTTCGAGTCTTGCTTTAGTTCTCTTGTCTAAAGTCGCAGATTCTGCAGCATTTTTTGCTTTTATTATAAGGTTCATATAGTCTTCGAATTTAGCTGGGTCTCTTTCATTCATAGCTTGGAATGAATAGATTTCTGCTAATTCATACATTGCTTCGATATTGCCAGCGTTTTTGGACAATTCCTTTTTGTAGTTAGTAATTGCCTTTTCGAAGTCTTTGTTTTTCTTAGCAACGCGAGCTGTAGTCATTTCCGAAGAAGTACATTGAAAGCCCTGAGTAATAAAAGCTCCGAGTAGTAGAGCCAAAATCGCATACTGGATTCTGTTCATTAGTGTTTCCTATATAATTTAATAAAATTTTGTTTCATTGTTATTTTCTGCTTAGTGCGTTCGCATTATTCACAATTAACGAAATTAGTGTTGAATTACAAAAATAACAATAAAATTAGATATTTCAGTAATTCTTTGCTAAATATTTTCTTTTTCTTTGTAATTATCTTAATTATGTAGATTAATACTTTATTATTGTTAGTAAATATGCTATTTTTGCAACTCTTTTTTAAGTATTGTAGGTGTTAATTTCACTTTTTTATGCAGCAGCCTAAGCTATTTACTACACTTAAGACTTATGATAAAGCTACGTTTATGCAGGACCTCGCGGCTGGGGTCATCGTCGGCATAGTAGCTCTTCCCCTTGCGATTGCCTTTGCTATTGCCAGCGGGGTAAGCCCGGAAAAAGGTATCCTAACTGCTATTATCGCCGGCTTCCTTATCTCTGCTTTCGGCGGAAGTAAGGTGCAGATTGGCGGTCCTACCGGGGCTTTCGTAATCATAGTTTTTGGGATTATCCAGCAGTATGGTCTTGCCGGACTCACCTTCGCAACGCTAATTGCGGGCGTTCTGCTCATTATTATGGGGTTAGTGAAGATGGGTGCCGTCATCAAGTTCATTCCGCACCCGGTTATCGTGGGCTTCACCAGTGGTATAGCCCTGACTATCTTCTCCACGCAGATAAAAGACATATTCGGTCTGACGATAGCAGAAGTGCCAGCGGACTTCATAGAAAAATGGATAGTATATATGCAGAATATGTGGACTATCAATTGGTATTCCACTGGGCTAAGCATAGGCAGTGTGCTGCTTATCATTATCTGGCAGAAGTATAATAAGAAAATACCCGGCTCGCTGATAGCATTAATAGTCGGTACTATCGTCTCCACGGCGTTTAACTTCCCTGTTGAAACTATAGGCACGAAGTTCGGGGAAATCACCCTTTCCTTTGAAATGGCGGATTTTAGCAATTTCACTTTCGCAGAGGCGAAGAACCTCATTCAGCCAGCTATCACGATTGCACTGCTCGCAGCTATAGAGGCACTGCTCTCCGCCGTCGTAGCCGATGGTATGATAGGCGATAAACACCGCTCTAATATAGAACTTATAGCTCAGGGTATGGGGAATATTGGTTCTGCTATTTTTGGAGGTATCCCTGCTACTGGGGCTATCGCTCGCACAGCTACGAATATAAAAAACGGCGGGAAAACACCAATTGCCGGCATTATTCACGCTTTGGTTCTGCTCGTACTTATGCTGTTCTTTGGTCGCTATGCGGGGCTAATTCCTCTGTCTGTGCTGGGAGCGATTCTCGTTATTGTGTCTTATAATATGAGTGGCTGGCGCACATTTGCTCGCCTGATGAAGAGTCCGAAAAGCGATATATCCGTGCTTTTGGTTACTTTCTTCCTCACGGTGATATTCGATTTAACTATAGCAATTGAAGTGGGAATGATTATGGCTGTGTTCCTCTTTATGCACAGAATGTCCAACGTTACGAATGTGGGCGTGGTTACTCGTGAGTTCGACGAAGAAGAGGTAACTGATCCTATGTCCATAGACCTGAAGGAAGTGCCAGCTGGCGTGGAAGTATTTGAAATTAATGGTCCATTCTTCTTCGGCGCGGTTGATAAATTCGCCGAAGCCGTGGAAAGAGTAGCTGAAAGACCACAGATACTTATCATTCGTATGCGCAACGTGCCTGCTATTGACTCCAGCGGACTTCACACACTCGAAGAACTTTGCCTGAATAATAGGCGTTTCGGTACTACGCTTATTATTTCGGGAATACATCATCAACCATATCTCGCTATGCGCAAAGCTGGATTAATCGACATCTACGGCGAAGAAAACGTAACCGAAAACATAGATGCGGCTCTCGCTCGCGCCCGCGTATTGCTGAATTTGCCTCCACTTTCCGAAGATACATCAAACGGAGAATAGTATGCCGAAAGTATTCATCTCCGCTGGCGAACCCTCTGGCGACCTGCACGCAGCAAAGCTGATGCACGCCATCAAGCAGATGAATCCCGAAGTGGAGTTCGTCGGCATAGGCGGGAAGGAAATGCAAAGCACGGGATTTCGCTCCATAGTTCCATTGGAGGAAATCGCCGTGGTTGGCTTTTGGGAAGTGGCGAAGAAATACTCTAAATTCATAAACTTAGAGAAGCAATGCCAAAGCATACTAAAATCAGAGAAGATAGACCTGTTCATTCCCGTGGACTATCCCGGTTTTAACATACGCATAGCTAAATATGCCAAATCACTGGGCATTCCAATTATTTATTACATAGCTCCGCAGCTGTGGGCTTGGGGAAAGAACCGCGCCGCAAAGCTCGCCAGCGTAACCGATGAACTGCTCACTGTCTTCCCATTCGAAGAGGACTTCTTCCGCCGAGAAGGCATAAATGCGAAATTCGTGGGGCACCCGCTATTGGATATTCCCGAACTTAAAGATGACTTCCCCACCTTCCAGCAACGCGAGGACTTACTACTCCTCTTCCCCGGAAGCCGCAAGCAAGAGATACACAAGCACCTTGACTTGCTCATTGATACAGCAGAGGCATTCCACTCGCACGAAGCCAAATTTGACATAGCCATAGTAAAAAGCAATAACCTCTCCGATGCCCTCTTCTCCGAAAAGCTGAGACAGCACAAGTTTATATCCCTCGTGCAGCAAGACCGCCAACTAATGCGCTCCGCAAAGCTGGGGATAATTAAATCTGGCACATCAAACTTAGAGGCTATGCTCTTTGGTATGCCATTTTCTATGTACTATAAAACTTCTCCGCTTACCTACTACTGGGGAAAGAAGATAATCAATATTGAGTATCTATCCATAGTCAATATATTAGCAAATAAACCACTAATACGCGAGTTCATACAAGCAGATGCCACTGCAGAAAAGCTCTCCACAGCCAGTTTAGAACTACTGCACGCTCCTGAAAAGTATGATACCGTGCAAGCTGAGTTCAGAGAATTAAAAGCTATGCTTGGCTCTTCAGGTGCTTCGCATAATGCTGCCAGAGAAGCTATGAAATACCTTTAATGAATAAATGAAAAATAGCTTGTCACCAGTTGATGACAAGCTATTTACTCGATGAAATAACCTTTGTTATAGTATTTCCTTTAGTTATCTTTCTTTAAATACATTAATCTTAGTATGTAATGCAACTAATTAATTGTATATATGATCTACTTAACCACAGTTAGCAGTGTGCTTATTCTCTTGCCATTATTTAGTTCAATAGTGATTAGATATAAGCCATTTGCCATATTTTGAGTA
Source organism: Ignavibacteriota bacterium (assembly GCA_041855325.1). GTDB lineage: Bacteria > Bacteroidota > Ignavibacteria > Kapaibacteriales > UBA2268 > CALLXS01. The sequence continues at coordinate 38 of JBHADY010000078.1, read as the reverse complement.
TTGTATTTATAGCTATTATCGCCATCTACAGTTGTAAT
>JBHADY010000077.1:0-3760 GCA_041855325.1 Ignavibacteriota bacterium | reverse complement strand
CCCATTTTTCATAAAACTATATCAAATATAATAATTATACGATATGTAAAGAAAAAAAGCTATATTGTGGAAACTTTTTTTACATTTAATTCTCTATTTTATTTGATATTTAGCAATAATTCAATTAATTTTGAAATCCTAAAAAGAAATAACAATTTACTAGTATTTACAAAAAGGAATAAGAAGTGCAAATATCCGGTCTAAGATACGGCTCGAAATTATTTGACCTCGTAGAGTTCCCATACGCTAAGAATTTATCTGGCGGAGCTACTAAAGAGGACATCGAGGAATTGATGAAACCAACTGGCAAAATCGTTGTGAAACCTTATTTTGCTGGTGGCGTTGGAAAAAAAGGCAAAGCGGGATTAGTTCGCATTGCTACATCAGTAGAAGAAGCTCTAAGTGCTAAGGAAGATTTATACTTCGCTACACACAAGCACGGCAATAAAACTATCAAAGCCAATGGCGTTGTGTTCGAAGAATTCGTTCCATCTGAAAAAGATATGGAAATCTACTTCAGCATCACAGATTCCACTCTCCACAGAAGAGCTATTTTCACATTAGCTATCGAAGGTGGCGTGGATATCGAAGATCTTCCAGCTGAAAAGAAAGCTATCGTGCCAATAGATCCACTTATTGGTATTAAATCATTCGATATTACTAATGCCCTCAATGACTTGGGTTGCCCAGAGCAGTTTATCTCTCCACTCGTGCAACAATTACCAAAGTTATGGGATCTTTATGATAACTACGGCGTTAGCACTCTTGAGCTGAACCCTATAAGAATCAAAAAAGTCGGAAACTCTTTCGTTCCAGTGGCTTGCGACTTAAAAGCTGCGTTCGACCAAGATAACTCTGACTATAAGAGATTAGGCTTGCCGGGTTCTATCTTTATCGGCGAAACTACTAATTTCGAAAGTGAAATTAACCAACTTCGTACTTACCAAGGGCAAAGCGACGTAGTGGAACTTAATAAACATGGCTCTATTATTCCATTTATGTTCGGTGGCGGTGCCAACTCTGCAGCTACAGAAACTCTCGGCACAAAAGCTATTTTCGCTTCCGACTTCGGCGGAAACCCACCATACGAAAAAATGTACGACATCAGTCGCATCGTGTTCAAGCATTGGTACGACCAAGCTAGCGTATTATTAGTTATCGGCGGTAAAGCTAATAACACTGATATTTACGTTACATTCAAAGGCATTTTCGACGCTCTTCGCGACCACGTAGCAGCACACGGAAAGAGACCTATTTATACCGTAATTGGTAGAGGCGGTCCTAACTTAATTCAAGGTATGTTCTATGCAAAGGACATTTTAGATACTCTAAAATTACCTTATAAAGTATTCGGTTATGATACATCTATGATTCAAACTCTTGAATACGCAAAACGCATCGACGACTATTGGATGAAAGCTGGAAGCAATCTTTATACTAAAAATTTTATGTAATTAATAGAAAGAATAGGTGAAATATAAATATGAAACAACCATCAGCAGCTAAGCCTTTTCCATATTTCGTTGGTATTTACTCTCTCGAAGAATTAGTAAATAAAGATTCTAAAGTATGCGTTATTAACATCTTAGGTGGCGAAAGCCGCAAAGTTACGCCTGTTTCGCACGAATACAGTGGTGGAAACATCGTAGCAGGTGTGCAATACGGAAGAAAAGGCGTTTTAGAAACTAAAATTGGTGAAATTCCAGTATTTAGAAGTATTCGCGACGTTATGCGCGAGGGTATTAAATTCGATACAGGCGTTGTTTATCTGCCTCCTACTGCAGTGCGCCAAGCTGTATCTGAATTAATTCAATACAACCAAGAACTGAAAACTATCATCTTAGTAACAGAGAAAATTTCTGCTAAAGACTCTATGATGATTAGATATATGACTCAAGAAGCTCACGTGGACGTTATCGGTGCGAACTGCCTTGGCGTTGCAAACGTGTGGGATACCGTAAGAGTCGGCGGTGCTCTCGGCGGGGACAAACCAGCTGAAACTCTGCAAAAAGGCTCTATCGCTATCCACTCTAACTCAGGTAACTTTACTTCTACTATATCTGAGTACTTACGCACAGCTGGTTTCGGTATCTCTTCTGCAGTAAGCTCTGGTAAAGACGTGTATATTCACTTCGCTCTGCCTGAATTCTTATTCGCAGCTCAGAACGACCCACGCACTAAAGCTATTGCTCTTTACGTAGAGCCGGGTGGATACTACGAAAAAATCGCACTCGATATGATTCGTGATAGAAAGTTCTCTTTCACTAAGCCTATCGTTGTGTGCGTAACTGGTAGATGGAAAAAAGACTTAACTCGCTCTTGCGGTCACGCTGGCGCACTCGCTGGTGGCGGAGACGATGCTATCGCTAAAGAAGGCTGGTTCGACCAATACTTCGGCGTACCTTGCTTCAATCCTGATAAACCAGAAGTAAGCAAACTCGGTGTGCGTATCGCTTCTATCCAAGACTTCCCTAAAGCAATGAAAGCTGTGTTCGAAAAAATCGACGAACAACCAGACTTCGCAGCTTCCGGTGACTTATCACTCAAATTATGGATGAGCGATAACTTCTGCAAACTACCTCCTGAATTAGACTTACCAGTAGTAGAAGCTCTTCACCCATATAACGAGCAAATTAAAGAAACTAACAAGCACATTGGCGCTACTTACCTCAAGCAAAATATGAGAAATAAGTCTGGCGCTTCCAGAATGGACCCTAAAACTCAGGTTACTGAAATTCACGGCAAGTCCATCCTTGAGCTATCTAAACTCACAATAGAAGAAATGATCTATTTCACTATTGCGAAGATTATGCCAGAGAAATCTCAGCTTAATGCAATCAATATGCTCCTTAACCTCTTGCTTAAGGTAGATGCTGAAAAGATGCTCACTAAAGAATATGCGAAATTCCACGGCGCTTCTCCGAATGCGTACCTTGCAGCTCCTCTTTTAACAATCGGTAACAACGATTATATTAAGAAGACTAAGAATTACTCTTCTCATATTATTAGCATTATTCGCGAATACGGTATCGACGAAAAAACTACTAAATACCCAGAAGAAGTAATTAAGTTAATCGAAACTGAATTCTTAACTTCTGAAAAAACTGCAGATGAACCTCTCGGTAAGTTCCTCTTAGAAGAAGTGAAAAACACTCAAACTAAGAACGAATCCGTGAACTTCACTAAGTTCATCATCGAGCACAGCGAGAAAAAGAAAATGCAAATCAAAGATAAATTCGAATTTATCTTAGCCGCTGTTTCCCTATCTCTATTCTGGAAACCAATGCTCGAAAAACGCATCTCTCGCGACACTTGCGAAGACGCTCTCGCTTACCTATACGTTATCGCGAACCTCGTGGCATTCTCAGTAATGAACAAAGATAAGAACCAATTCTGGGGCAAACTTACTGACCTTAAGACAACTGAGAATATGACTGAAAGCTTCACTAAGAACGTATTTAAAATACTCTTCAACCGCGAAGCTAAAGAATCTGAGCTCACAGAGCTTAAGTACTTAATCGGTCTTACATTATCAAATGGTCCTGGTACTATCTCTGCAAAGGGTGCGAAAGAATCTGTATCTGCTAAGAACTATATCCCAACAGCATACGCTGGCTTTATGCTAAATACTGGCTTTGCTCACGGCGGTAACGGCTTCGAAGCTGTTGAGTTCTTATTAGGCAAATTCGATAAGAAATCCCTAAAGAACCCAGGAAACGCAAAACACAACGTTGACCTCGAAAAAATAGCAAATACTACT
>JBHADY010000076.1:0-3809 GCA_041855325.1 Ignavibacteriota bacterium | reverse complement strand
CGTCAAAGAATATTACGATTTAACGGGCTATCAGCCACTTCCGCCTATGTGGTCACTGGGTTTCTTGCAGTCTTCTATGTTCTTGCGTTCTTCAGAAGTGATTGCCTGCATTGAAAGATTTAAAGAACACGAAATGCCTTTAGAGACAATAATTATGGATCTTATGTGGTTCGGAGAAGCCTATAAAATGGGAAATTTATCGTGGAACGAAGATGGCAGATGGGACAACTATCAGGAAATGCTGGATACTATGGAAAAAAATGGAATAAAGAAAGTATTAGTCTCTGAACCTTATATTTCAAGAAAGTCGAAAAATTACCCATACGGAGTAGAGAAGAACTACTTTGTTCGTGCCGGGGCTGATACCATTCTGTTTGCGAATATGTTCTATAATAAAATGGCTCTCGTTGATTTAACTAATCCAGAAGCAAAAAGTTGGTTCATTGGGCTTTATAAAGATGTATCCACAAAAAGCAAAATAGATGGTTGGTGGATGGACACTGGCGAGCCGGAAACTCACCCCTCAGACTCTAAGCATTATGATGGTAAGGCGTGCAACGTGCATAATCCATACTCTAATTACTGGAGCAAAGCACTTGCAGATAGTATGATTATATGGCGAGATAATCGTCGTCCATTCTTACTATCTCGAGGTGGCTGGGCAGGCATTCAAAATAACTATGTGTTCAATTGGTCTGGCGATTGCTTCAGTAATTACAGTACTATGTATATTCAGTCTCCTATGAATTTGAGTGCAGGAATATGTGGAATAGGGTATTATCATTCAGATTTGGGTGGGTATCACTCAGAGAAAAGTGAATTTTCTTCACGTCTTTATACTCGTTGGATGCAGTTTGGCACATTTTCTCCTGTGATGAGGGCGCATTCAAGTAGCTCGCATCCTCCTTTTCCGTTCTTTCACGGAGACGAAGCTACTGCCATTTGCCGAAATTTTATGAACCTGCGTTATGCTCTTCTGCCGTATATTTATACTATGGCTTATGAGAATAGTACAAAGGGATATCCACTTTGTCGTGCTATGAACTACTACGAAAACACTGAACGCTTCCGCGAAACAGATGATCAATACTACTTCGGACGCGATATCTTAGTTGCCCCTATATTCGACTCCACAGACTCGCGAAAAGTCCTCTTCCCAGCTGGCAAGTGGATTAACTACTTCACCCTCGACGCATACGAAGGCGATAGCGAAGCCGAAGTAAAAGCCGACTTAAGCCAAATGCCACTCTATATTCGTGCTGGTGCGATTATCCCAAATTCCACTAAAATTATGAATACTGCATTCTATAGTCGTGATACCTTGCTATTGAACTACTACTATGACAGCTCTGTTACGAAGAGCGATGGCTATGTGTATATAGATGATGGAATAAGCATAAACTCATTACGCGACAAGCAGTATGAGATAGTCAGCTTTTCCGCTGAGGTGAAAGACACGAATATTGTCTTTCACATAGAACGCAATACGCATAAGTGGAATGACGCACCAAAGGATAGAGTATATATTATCAATGTTATATCTAAAGATACGATTAGCGGAAAAGCCTGCATCGCGGGCGATACGAGCTGCGTTCGAGCAAAGAGATATGGAAATATGACTACTTACTCTATGCCGAGAGTAGCCGGAAATACTAAGATAAATATCGCGAAAGTGGGTGAATTAGAACCAAATATAGGCGATTCTTCCAATGTGTATGAGTATAGGCTTAATCATATTTTTCCGAATCCAATAGAAGATGAGATTAACATCCCGTTAGAGGGAATAGAGCTTAGTGCATATACTTTGCAGATATATAGCAGTAAGGGCGAAAAGGTGCTCGAGCTGAGGGATATTGCCTCAAATAGTGAAGTATTAAGCATTAATCTAATCAATAAATATGGGTATAATCCTCTATCAGATGGCGCATATTATGGCTTGCTGCGATCTGGTAATAAGTCTTATAAATTCCAATTCATTAAGAAAAGTAGGTAAGAATGAAAAAGTTAATTATAGCATTGCTTTGCTTGGTTAGCCCGCTTTTAGCTAAAGAAGAGATTGCTAATGAAGTTATTCAAACTGATGAATATGTGCATATAATCGGCAAGGAAAAGCAGATAAAAGTGGAGTTCCTGAATCATTACATTGCGAAGGTAACTCCGTTATACTCGAATGATACTCTAGTGGATACTCGCTATGCCGTGAAGCCACCTACAAAGAAAGGAATACTCAAGTTCACTGAGATGGGGGATTTCTATCGTGTGGAGTCGGATTCCATTCTTGTAAGCATAAGCAAAACTGATATAGTGCCAACGGTGATTGATAAGATTAGCGGCGATACCATGCTTGCGAATATAGATTATACCAGACCAAATAACTACAAGGGCTTCCGCGCCAAGTTCGATACCTCTCTTGCCATATATGGCGTAAGTACGCAAGTGGCACGATACGACAAACGCTTTACTCATTTGTTCTCCTATAATCAGAATTTTTATCCCTATAAGTATCCGGAGCAAACTGGCGTTGCACTTACTGCCAGCGTTCCTTACTTTTCTTTCGGCAATAAGTTCTCTTTGTTTATAGATAATCCTTCAGCTGCTTCAATTTATTTGGGATATGAGAGAACTCCCGGCTTCTTCTATTTCGCAGATGATTTAATGCCGGCTATGTATTTCATTAATAAGCCGGGGCAAGCCGAAATAGTGAAGGAATACTATGACTTAACGGGCTATCAGCCTATGCCTCCGCTTTGGAGCTTCGGCTATTTGCAGTCTAATCAATTCTCTAAAGTAAGCGAAGTAATGGATTGCGTTAATAGCTTTATGAGTAATCAAATCCCGCTGGAAACTATTATTCTGGACTTTTATTGGTTCGGTCTTTTCTATTATATGGGAGATTTTGCTTGGAATCCAAGCGACGAATGGAAGAATAAGCCAGATATGATTAAGCTATTTGATGATAATAATGTTAAAAAAGTACTTATTGCTGAGCCGTATATTTCTGTGCATTCTAAGAATTATCAATATGCTAAGGATAATGATTACTTCGTGCGAGCAAGGGACGAAAAATCAGGTAAAGATTCAGTCTTAGTAGTCGGCACTTTCTACAGTGAGACTTCTATTGTTGACTTCACTAATCCCGCTGCATTGGATTGGTTCGTTAATCTAATGAAAAATGTAACTATGAATGATAACTTAGCGGGCTGGTGGTTAGACCAAGGCGAACCAGAGGTGCACCCTCGCGAATCCATTCACCTAAACGGAAAGACAACAAATATACATAATCTGTATGGTAATATCTGGACTAAAGCCCTCTCGGATAGCCTTCTATCGTGGAAGCCGAAAGAAAGACCTTTTATTCTTTCGCGAGCGGGTTGGGCTGGCGTGCAGAATAACTATGTCATTAACTGGTCAGCTGATTGCTATAACGATTATGGCACTATGTACGTGCAGTCGCCGATTACCCTCAATGCCGGCATCTGCGGACTGGGCTATATGCACTCCGATCTTGGTGGTTTCCACGGACGCAAAGAGAAGGATTCTCGCCTTTTTGTTCGATGGCTGCAGTTAGGTACTTTCTCGCCTATTATGCGGGCGCATTCAAGTGGCGTTATTCCGCCGTATCCTTATAATTTCGGAGACGAAGCCACTGCTATAAATCGTTATTTCATTAACTTGCGCTATTCACTCCTGCCATATATTTATACTTTGGCTTATGAGAATAGCACAAAGGGATACCCCCTCTGCCGTGCTATGAACTATTATGAAAACATCCCTCGCTTCACTCAAACTGATGACCAATATTACTTCGG
>JBHADY010000075.1:0-14175 GCA_041855325.1 Ignavibacteriota bacterium | reverse complement strand
TTTCATTATCAAAGCTTATCTTATAATCGTAGGTTATGCCTTCATTAACCCAATGAAACAAAGCAATACAAATATATGAATATTTTCGGAAATTATAGTTATTTTTTTCTATTTTACGTAATTTTACGTAATTTGTAATATTAGGTAAATGTAAATAAACAAAAGCACAAAAAATACGTCTTTCATAATTCGAAGAAAGCAAAAATATATTAATATCGATGCAATGGCCATTAAAGAGTTAGACAATACAATCGATCTATTTGCCAATTATGTTATAGATGAAAAGTTTATAAAATACATCTTCGGCGATAGAATAGCGAAGCAGAAAAATATTCGCGATTTCTATGCATTCTATATTTCTCACTTCCAGAATAATGTTATAATAAATAAGAGTGAAGATGCTGCAGTAATCATCCACCAACCTCAGGACTCTTGGTTTATTCCGAATATAAGCAAAGTGTTCAGCGAGTTCCCGCAGCTACTAAAAATAGGAATGAGTGCTATCACTAAGCTGCTAACTCACCAGTCTTGGCTGAAAAGCTACCGTAAGAACTTGTATCCGGATATTCATTATTATTTCGACTCTTTTGCGATGAAGCACCTCGATGAAAACGGAAAGATAATCTTAGAGAAGAACCCTTCAGCTGATGAGATAATAGTCACTATTTTCGAAACGGTGGAAAAAAGCGGATACCCAATGCTATGCGATACCTTCAGCGAGGACAACGTGGAATTCTTCGAAAAATACGGAATGAAGCTCTTCCACGAAGTAACGCTCACTGGCGGAAACGTTAAGCAATATTACTTAAGCTATAACCTGAATAAGAGTTATTCTCCGCGTGTATAAGCAAAGCACAAACACTAAAAAATGAACTTAATGATGGTTCATCATTAAGTTCATTTTAATATTCTTTCATTTTGACTATTCTTTAATTGTAGAAAAAAGTGGCATTTTTTCTTACTTTTGTCGCCTATTAAATATAGTCATCTATTCCGTCTCTACATTACTTTCTGGGCTTTTGAAGAACTTATAGACATAATAGCCTATGATTATTATCGCCACAGGCGCTATATATAAGCCATATTCTTGCACTTTATCATACACGAAGCGCCAATTATCCCCGAATACCATACCAAGATATATCAGCAAGCTATTCCATATTAAGCTGGAAATAGCCGCAAGCACTATGGAATAACGAAGACGCATATTGCTAATTCCAGCGAGGAAGGAAATAACCGATCGCGTCCCACTTAGGAAGCGATTCACCACTATTACCTTATATCCATACTTATGGAACCACCGGCGAGGCTTACGCATATTCTTCTCGTTTATGAACTTAAAGCGGTTAGAGTTAACTATCTTATCGCCGAAGTAACGTCCCAGTAGGAACATAACTAAAAAGCCGAGAGTAGAGCCTATAGTTGCCGTGAGTAGTATCAGGGTGAAGTCCGCTTTTCCCAGTCCGACTATAGTCCCGACGAACACAAGGAGTGAGTCTCCGGGTGCCGGAGGCAATAGATTCTCCACAAAAGGAGCAAGGAATGCTATTAGGAATACATATAGCAGTGGGAAATGAGTAGATGTAAGGTATTGAATGATTTCTTCCACGTGGGGATTATTTTGATAAATGGTGATGTAAATAAAAGTAATAAAAGAAAATATGGGACGTACAGCAAAGTGTGCGTCCCTAATTTTCAAATTCGTGCATTAAGCAAATACAATTACTGAGCGTCCTTCTGGGAAACTCTGCTGAAGAAGGTATTCAGCCCTTTGAAGAATCCGGCTATCATTCCGGCGGTTTGTTTTGCCGGAGGAGCTATCTTCTCATAAACATCGTTCGCGAGGTTATAGTATGGTTCTGCTGCATTATACACTTTGTGTAATTGGGTTTGCGCATCAGATACTATTTGCGAAGTTTTATCGGTAATCTTATTGACTATTTCGATAGTAACATTCACCTTTTGCTTCACTTCAGTAACGTCATTGGTTAATGCGTCTATCTCGTCAATCAGGCGATTTATATCCTGTCTCGCGGAATCGAGGAACTTGCCCAGCTTGCTATACATCAAGAACATTACTATGATTATCGCAATGATGAGCACCATTATGAAAATCTCGAGGGTTTCGCTCATTTGTATTTCCTTTATATTTTGATTTACAACTTAAATATTAAGCCTAATGTGATAATAAGCCTGACTAAGCATTAAGCGTCTTGAGCATTTTTCACTTCATTCTTGAAAGTATTGTAGCCTTCTTTAGCTGCATCTTTCACGATAGTAGCTTGATTTTTCACGCTGTTATATGCTTCGCCAGCTTTGTTCATTAAGTTAGTAGCTTGTTCTTTAGTGCTATTAACGTATTGCTGAGCTTTGTCCATACCTTGGTTATAAGTATTCTTTACTGCAGTGCCTACTTTTTCGCCAGTAGTAACGCAATAATCAGCAGCTTTTCCATAGATTTCGCTTGACTTTTCAGCTATATCGTGTCTTAGTTCTTTACCGCTTTTTGGTGCGAATAATAATGCTGTAATTGCGCCAACTGCTGCGCCGATAGCTGTACCTAATAGGAAAGCATAAGTGTTTTTGTTGTTTCTTTCATCTAACATTTTGAGTCTCCGAATAAAATTAATAATATATTGTTATTGTCTTAGTAATCTCGTTTATCAATACGCATCACTTAGAGAATATACGTATAAAAACGTTAGTAAGTTACTAATATTGCTATTTTATTTAGAAAATATTCTTTGAATCAAAATATCCATTCAGATAATGCAATTACCACGCTTCCGGTAGGGTGATTGGTTTTCCTTGTGTCTGAAGGATTATCTCACACATTTCGCGAATGGCACCGCGTCCGCCTCGGTTCTTTAGGACGTAATGCGATATGTTCTTTATGGCATCTACAGCGTCACAAGGGCAAGCGGAGAATCCGACGATTTGCATGGCTTGCAGGTCATTCACGTCGTCGCCACAGTATGCAATTTCATCTAACTGATAGTTGGAGTTCTTTGCGAACTCTTGCAGGCTCTTTAGTTTATTGTGCGAGCCGAGCATAACACTGCCGATTTTCAGCTTTGTTGCGCGAGAGATAACGATTGGAGAGTTTTCACTAGTGAGGAATGCAGTTTTCAGTCCGCCTTTGTGCAAGAGTTCGATTCCCATTCCATCTCGCAGAGAGAATCGCTTTAGCTCTTCCCCACTTTTGGAGTACCAAACTGTGGAGTCGGTGAGAGTGCCATCAATATCCATCACAAGTACTTTTACTTTAGAAATTCTATCTTTTAGCTCTGAAAGTTCCATTATTTTTTATTATTTTTGTATTTTATACGTAAACTAATTGCGTGCTTAAGACGATTAATCAATATTAATATTATAAAGTCCCAAGAGCAGCAATTTCTGCAACTATTAACTTAATAACATATATCAAAATGGAAGTTAGCTTAGCAAAAAAGTATATTAATATTTATATCTCCCTAAAAGAAGAGTACTATGATATGGTATTCGCACTGATGCAGGGAATGCCATTCACAGGTATTGAAGAAAGATTCGACGAAATTATCATCACATTTAAGTTCGCAGATTGGAACGAAGAGCTGCGCCAAGCCGTGCTGGAAATCGTTACTAAGTTCGACGAAAAAGCGGAAATCACAAAAGAAGAAATACTCGAAGATAAAAACTGGAACGAAGAATGGGAAAGCAAAGTAGAACCTATTCGCGTAGATGATAAACTCGTAATCACACCAGAGTGGAAAAAAGATGAATTAGACGCAGAATATAAGATTATCATTAATCCTAAAATGTCATTCGGCACGGGCGACCACCAAACTACTCGCTTAGTGTGCAGATTAATGCAAAAAGTGAATGCTCCCGGCAAGTATTGGATAGATGCCGGCACGGGAACAGGCGTTTTGGCTATCTATGCCGTAATGCTGGGCGCTCGCGAGGTTTATGCCTTCGATAATAATATTTGGTCTATTGAAAATGCGAGGGAAAACTTCGAAATCAATAATGTAGCCGATAAAATAGTACTTGAGGACTTAGACATAGAAAACTGCACTCTTCCAGATGCGGATATAGTAGTGGCTAATCTCTTCCTTAGCTTGGTTGTGCCGTCTATGCCGCTGTTTGCGAAATCTCTGCGCAAAAGCAAAGGCGATTTAATCATTTCCGGCGTGCTGAAGTATCATCACCAAGATATCTTAGATGCAGCAGAGGCAAACAACTTAACTCACATAGAGTCCATAGTAGAAGACGAATGGATAGCTGTACATCTGAAAGCTGAATAATTATTTATCCATTGAATAATTATGTATAAGCTAATACATAATAGATAAGCATAATAAGTAAAGAAAATATGAAAAAAATAGCAGGTATAGATATAGGCTCGAACACGGTGCTTATGCTAATTTCCGAACTCACAGACGATGGCACTCTTCGCGTAGTGCGAGAGGAAAATGCCATTGCCCGCTTAGGCGAAGGCGTGAATGAAACCAAAATGCTGAATGATAATGCCATCGCCCGCGCTTGCGATATACTTAAGCAATATAAAGCTGTGTGCGACGAAGAAAAGGTGGATATCATCTTGCCGGTTGCCACTTCCGCTTCGCGAGATGCAACGAATAGCGACAAGGCTATGCAGCAGTTTAAGGAAATCCTCGGTGCAGAGGCGAAAGTCATCAGCGGAGAGGAAGAAGCCCGATTAACCTTCCTCGGGACTATGGAAGACGACTCCCACTGCACAGTGCTTGATATAGGCGGTGGCTCTACGGAGTTCATCTCTGGCAGAGGCGGGAAAATCGAATACAAGAAAAGCATAGACATAGGCGCTGTGCGAGTGAAAGAGATGTTCTTCCCTCAGCACCCGCCGACAAGCGAGCAAATCGCCCAAGCACGCGAGTTTATTATAGAAAATCTGCAGAAGATAGACCGAAGCAACATAAGCAATTTTTGGTATGCGGTGGCTGGCTCGCCTACATCGGTTGCGGCAGTGCATTTGGGTTTGCGAGAGTTCGATTATGATAGAATACACCTATTTCCGCTGGAAAAAAGTATAATTGAGAGCGTTTGGGAAATTATTTTGTCTCATTCTGTTGATGAAATCGTAAACAAGTATGGTATGCACCCCAAAAGAGCAGATATTATCTCTGCGGGCGTGCTGATACTAAAGACATCTTTAGAGTTTTTCGGCTATCCGGAGTGCAAAGTTAGCGTAAAGGGGCTTCGCTATGGTATAGTCAAAGACAGAGCAATGAAAGAAGGATAATTAACTAACACTTATTAACCAAACGGAGAATGTTTTATGAAACTACAAAATTTGAAAATAGCAATCACTACACTTGCAGTATTTACTGCGATTATCTCTTTATGTGGAATGCAGAAAGCTATGGCTCAGGAAGCAAAGCCGGGAACTAACTACATAGAAGTTTCCGCCGAGGCGGATACTTTAATCGCACCCGATATTGCGTATATACAAATCTCCCTAAGCGAGGACGACGGCACTAAACGCACCATTGAGTCTATGGACAGAAAATTAGACGAAGTGCTGAAGAACCTCGGCATAAGCAAGGAACAAAACTTGCAACTTGTTGGTATGTCTGGGTTTATCCGTTCCAGCTTCTTCACAGATAAGAATATCAGAAAGAAGGTATATAAGTTGAAACTCCAGGGCGTAAAGGACATAAATAAAGCTATTATGGAGCTATCAAATGCTGAGTTCTCGAACTTTCGCATTCTTAGCACTGAGTACTCCAAGGAAGATGATATTAAGCTCGTGCTAATGACTAAGGTTATGGAAAAAGCTAAGCTAATGGCAAGCACTTACGCCTCTGCATTGGGGCAGCAAGTGGGAAAAGCGATAATTATATCAAGGCATTACATTCCTAACTATGGTATGAGATCTTATAAACTTGCTGCTGTCGATAACTTCGAATATCAATCTGCTAAAGGCGACTTGGAGTTCGGCGGAATGAAAATGCAGCTCGAGGAAATTCAGTTCGTTGAAAGCGTAAATGTTCGCTTCGAGCTGAAGTAATCCTCCTATCTAACGAACATAATAATCAATAACTAATACACGTATACAGATGAAAAAACTATTATTTGCTCTGGCAATTTCGTTTTCACTTTTCTCTTGCGAATTCGATGAATACTCCGCTCCTGTATTCGAAGAAAAGTTTACTGAAAACAATGTCTTAGAGCTATGCGACAAAGTGAAAGCAGAACAAGATATTACTGCAGAAACACTTACTTACTTCTCCAATGGCGTTCAAAGACTGTCCTTCGTGAAGGATTCCATAGTAGGAAAAACCGTGAAGCAGGTAATTGAATCAGAAAAGGAATACGTGCGAGAATATGCTCGCCAACAGCTTTCAAGCACTGCTAGCATAGCCCTGCTGAAGCTACAGACAGAGAACTCTTTCTATGGAGTAACTAGAGCGGAAGACGTAAATAAAGTGGACTACAACCGCTTATACTTCCTCTTTAAAAATAACTCCAACAAGGAAATTACTAAGATAGAAGGCGAAATGCTATTCTTCTACCGTCCGGAAGGCGCACAGGAACAAACCCAGCTCCAGCCTATTAACTTTGAATATACAGAAGGCATAAAAGGTAGTGGAACAGATACTGTGATATTTAATCAACCATTCGACCCAAATAATCAAATCGCCGTTATGCTCCGCAACGAAGCTTCTCGCATTAGCGGTGTGTTGAACATCAGAAACGTCGAATTTAAGAAGTAAGAATTAGTAAGCTATATAAACACGAAGGGCTTAGCGTTCGTCGCCAAGCCCTTTATTTTTAATAGTTAATTGTTCGATTAGTGTTTAATCGTGCTTACTTCGTCTATGTAAATAGATTCTTTCTTTCTGAAGAGGGCGATAACAATTGCTAAGCCTATTGCAGCTTCAGCAGCGGCTACTGCCATCACGAAGAATACGAATACCTGTCCTGTGGCATTGCCTAAGTATTGGCTGAACGCCACGAGAGCTAAGTTCGCGCTATTTAGCATAAGCTCTATGGACATAAAAAGTATAATTGCAGTTCTGCGGGTGAGCATTCCAATTGCACCAATTGCGAATAGCACCCCTGATAATATTAAGTAATATTCTAATGGTATTGCTTGCATATTTTTACTCCGCTATTTTCCTTTTCGCCATTACCATTGCTCCGACTATAGCACCGAATAGGAGCATACCAGTAATTTCTATAGGATAGATGTGATTAGTAAATAGTTCCATTCCGATATTTTGTGCCGTACCGAGCTCAATTGATTTATCGGTAAGTTCTGGGGCAGTGATAGAAGAAGTAACGATTACGGATACTTGAACGGCAAAAGCAATGCCTATCATCCAAGCAATAACTTTCCTATAATCATAAGTTCTCATAAATGTGGCTTCGTCGCCGAGGTTCAGTAGCATTATCGTAAATACCACCAATACCATAATTGCACCGCCATAAACGAGCACTTGCATAATTGCCAAGAACTGTGCATTCATCGCAAGGTAAATACCGCCAAGCATAAGGAAGTGAAATACCAAGCTAAGAGCGGAAACCACTGGGTGCTTAGCCGCTACAGTTCCGATTGCGGAGATAATTGCAAGCACTGCAAGGATTATAAAGATAATTAATTCGATTGCCAAGATAATTCTTATATATTTATATTAAACAAATCATATTCTTTGGTATTGCGTTCCATAATTTCAAGAATAAAACTATATATGAAATTATAGAGAGACAAAATTACGAATAATTTCTCAAATAAAGAATAATTTATTTCTTTAAGCTATATTTATTTTCTCTATTAGTGGTACTTATATTCTCTTATGGGAATATAACTCATATATATTTTTAATACTCTTTTTTTTATTTACATATAAAATAGTAAATTTGCAGTTTGATATGTTAGAATTAATGTATAAATATAGTTCATAGCTATAATGGAATAGCTATATAATAATGATGAAATAACCAAAGTAGAAAATGAATAATATACTTAAATCTTTAGCACTTACACTTATCGTATTTGCTGTGGCATTGGTGCCGGCACCAGCCCAAAAGAAAGCAAATAAAGCAAAAAGCAAAAATAGCAATACATATATATTTGAAATCAATGGAAAGAAATACACTTACGACGATATAAACACTGCATATAAACGAAATAACCCAAACAAGAACACTGATCTCAATGACTTACCTGCGGATTCCATTCGCAGCTTCGTTGATATGTTCGCTGCATATAGACTAAAGATAGAAGATGCTCTATCAAAAGGCTATGATAAAGACCCTGAAACAATGAAAGAGCTTAGCCAGAATAGGCGTCTCGTGGCGGATAGCTACCTAAACGAAAAGAAGCTCGTTGCTCCATTCGTTCAGACTTCCCTTGAGCGTCGAAATAAGGAAATGCAGATTTCATATATAGTATTTCTTGCTAATCATAGAATAGCGAATGACACTATTATAGCTTATGAAAAAGCATCAGAGGCGATGGCAAGACTACGCAAAGGCGAGAAGTTCGCCGATGTGGCACGTACCTTCTCCGAAGACAGCTCCACAGCCGCAAATGGTGGTTTGGTTAATATGTATTTAACTTCTTGCAAACTTGATAGAGCTATTGAAGATCCTCTATACACTCTGAAAAGTGGCGAATACTATAATGAAATAGTGAAAGTACCGCAATTTGGATATATGATAATCAAAGCGGACAATGTGCAGGAAAGAAGACTAATCAGATTTAAGCATATATTAATTAATTATGATAAAGATGATAACGGCATAGACTTCGCGAAGCCAAAAATCGACAGCCTTTATAAAGTGATAAAGGAAAACCCAGCTTTATTCGAAGCAATGGCTTCATTGCACTCTGATGATAATAGCTCTGCTATGGACGGCGGACACTTCCGCGAGTATTATAGTCGCGCTACTGGCTTCGAGGGAGCGAATGGTCGCTTCTTGGATAAGGGCTTCGAAAATGCGATTTACAGTCTGAAAGACGGCGAGATGTCCCAACCTATATCTACTATATATGGTTATCACATAGTGCATAGAATAGAATCGCGTCCGCCGAATAAAGAAATAGAAAGTAAAGAGATATCCGATGTATATCGTCGTGCTTACTTAAAAGAAGACAAGGCGAAGCTACTTAATGAGTATAAAGAAAAGTTTGGATTTAAGCTGTATAAAGAGAACTTCGATAGATTGCTCTCTTCATTGGATACGAATAAAACAAACTTGGATTCCCTGTGGGATAGCAGAATCTCGCTCGACCTTATGAATAAGACTCTTTATACTTATGGTAAGGAAGAGATGAAGATTAAGGATTTAGTTCAGAAGATGAAGCAACCGGGCAGATTGCGCGGCCTGCCGACAAACACAGAAGGACTAAACATAGCTATTGCATACTTAACTGATGATATTACCATGGACTTAGTAGCCGATGAGCTTACAAAGACCAGTCCAGAGTACGAGGAATTAGTAGAGAACTTCCACGATGGCACTCTGCTCTTTAAGGTGGAATCTCAGGAAGTATGGAACAAATTACACTTTGATAGCACTATGGCACGTCAATACTATGAAGCTAATAAAGCGAACTATCAAACTACGCTCGCATACGACGTGCAAGAGCTATATATGATTAACAAAGATGATATAGACGCTGTGTATAAAAAGCTAAGAAATAATGAACTTAGCTTCGATGATGCAGTGGCAAAGCATACACAAAGACGCGGACAGAGAGAGACCTTCGGTTACTATGGAAACGTGCAAGTGGGCAAGTTCCAAATTGCTGATTATGCAAAAGAAAAGAACATACAAGAAGGTGATTTCTGCGAGCCGATAAAATTAGAAAATGGATATTCAATTATCAAAGTAAAAAAGATATATCACCCACGCCAAAAGACTTATGAAGAAGCTATGGACATGGTAGCGCCTATCGTGCAGTCTCAGGTGCAAAAGCAATTGCTTGATAGTTGGATAGCAAACCTAAAGACTAAGTTCAACTATAAACTTAATAAAGCTGAACTTGATAAGATAAGTAAATAATTAGTTTGAATATATAAGTAATATGAAAATAAGCAAGTTATTCATACAGATATGCGTAATTGCAGTGGTGCTCTTCGGAGCTGGTGCTATCGCTAATGCTCAAAGCCAAGAACTGAAACAGGGGCAATCCCTTGAAAGAATACGCGCAGTCGTGGGAAATGATATTATCACACAGTCCGATATACTCGGATACATATATCAGTTTATGGGGCAAGACCGCAACGTAAACATATATGACGAGGAACTGCAATTGAAGGTGCTGAACCTGATGATAGACGAAAAGCTCGTAATTGCAAAGGCTATAGAGGATTCCATCACTGTGGCTGATGAGGAAATCGACCAAAGATGGAGCTACCAATTGCAAAGAATGGTGCAGAGATACGGCTCAGTAAAAAGAGTGGAAGACGTGTTCGGTATGTCCGTCCTTCAAATGAAGAACGACCTGCGCGATGATATTCGCAAGCAGATACTCTCTGACAAGATGAAATCTAAGCTCTTCAGCAATGTAAGCGTTACGAATGCTGAAGTGAAGGACTTCTTCCGTGATTATCAGGATTCCATTCCTATGGTTCCGGCTACTGTGGAGCTGTTCCACATAGTTAAGAACGTAGTCGCAGATGAGAAATCAAAAGCTGAAACATATAAACTTGCGATGGCAGTGCGCGATAGCATTCTCGCTGGCGGTAAGTTCGAAGAATTTGCATCTCGCTACAGCGGAGACCCCGGCAGTGCAATGAACGGCGGCGACCTCGGAATGGCGGGAAAAGGCGTATTCATTAAGGAATTCGAGCAAACTGCATTTGCTCAGAGTATTAATTCCGTGTCGCACCCGGTGGAAACTATGTTCGGCTATCATATTATTCAAACTATAAACAAGACTAAGGATTCGGTGCATTGTCGCCACATTCTCTTTAAGTTGGGACAAAGCAACGATGATATAGATAAAGCTAAAAATGCGCTAATCGAGCTGAAGAAACAAGCCCTCGAGAGCAAGAACTTCGAAGAGCTGGCTAAGAAGCACTCCGATGAAGTGGAAACCAAAGGCTTCGGCGGGGCGTTGGGACAGATGCCACTAAATCAAATTCCTCCGCAGATTCAGGATGTAATCCATTCTTTAGAGGACGGGGCTATCACTGAACCAATGATATACGCCACAGAGCCGAAGATGTCCTTCCATATTCTCTACAGAAAGCGAACTATTCCAGAGCACAAAGCCAGCTTGGAAGAAGACTTTAAGCAATTGGAAGTAATGGCTACTAACTTCAAGCAGAATAAGATGTATCAAGAATGGATACAAAAAGTAAGAAAAGAAATGTACTGGGAAATTAAGTAATTTAATATAAACATTAGTATTTAAGTAAGATGAAAAGACTAATAACTATAATCGTTGCTTTCTTTGCTATCGCTATCTCGGCGAATGCACAAGGTATAGTGGACTCCACTGCAAAACACCCATACTACAGAGATACATTTAAAGTTCAAGTGAATGGAGAATTTGAAAAAGTATGGAATGCCTGCAAGGAAATCATCGCAGAATATGGCGGAAACTTAGTAGTTAATAAGTCATCTCAAGATGATGAAGGTAGATTCAAAGGCTCGCTGAAGTCCGATGCTATCATATTAGTTGAAGGTATAGACTCCACTTTATCCGTACTTCAAAGGTATGAATACGATATGATATACATTCCTAACGGACAATGGACTATAGGCAGAGTGATCTATCGCGTAGTAATGAAAGAAATAGACGACAACACCACAGAGCTTACGCTAATCGTACAGCTCAGCGGAAAAGAAGATAAGATAACTCAGATATTCCACTTCTTTAAATCCAACGGTATATTAGAAGATAGATTCTTCGAGAAGCTATTCGCTAAACTTAAGTAATCTTATATACTTATAAAATATATACTTATCTGTAATTACATATACTTAGATAAAGTATTAACTTAAGTACAACCAATAATTAAATATTCAGAAACTATTAGTTCCTTATATGCACAATATACTATTAGTAGATGACAATAAAGATTTCACCGCAACCCTTAGCGATTTAGTAGAATCCTTCGGGTATAAGGCTATTTCTATCAATCATCCGCAGGAGGCGATTAACTTCCTCGCGACGAATAGCAATATGATTTCCTGCATATTGTTGGATATTGAATTCGGTGTTGATGTGGAAATGAACGGCATCGACGTGCTGGAGCATTGCCGAAAGCACCATTATACCATTCCCGTGATAATGATAAGCGGGAAAGGCACTATAGAAACCGCCGTGAAAGCCACTAAGCTGGGCGCTGTAAACTTCATCGAGAAAAGTATATTGACTAAGGAAAGACTGCAGTCCGTTCTGGAAAGCGTCCTCGAGGACGTGCGAGAGAAGGACCAAGCTAATGAGATAATCAAGCTCTTGCAGGCGCAGGGCATCATCACTAAGAGTAAGTCTATGGTAGAGCTGGGGGATTCCATTATCCGCTTCGGTAGAACCGACCTAAATGTACTCGTTACTGGCGAAACTGGCACGGGCAAGAAGCTCGTGGCGCAGGCTATTCATTCCTTCTCCCGCAGGAACAAGCAGGCATTCGTTACTGTGGATATACCAAACATCCCGAAAGAGCTATTCCAAAGCGAGCTATACGGGCATATTAAGGGTTCGTTCTCTGGTGCTACCGAAACCAAGAAGGGGCTATTCCAACAGGCGAATAAAGGAACTATCTTCCTTGATGAAATCGGCGACCTGCCAGCGGAATTGCAATCGAACTTGCTCATTCCTATAGAAGAAAAGATAGTCCGAAAGGTCGGCTCCATAGACTCCGAAGATATAGACGTGCGCTTCATTTCTGCGACAGATAGAGACCTCATCGGTGGAATTAAAGAAGGGAAATTCCGCGAGCAGCTATACCACAGACTGCGCGAATGCGGCATAAACATACCTCCACTGCGCGAACGCAAGGACGACATTCCGGACATCATTAGCCACTACGTTTCAAGGCATAACCTTGAGTTTAATGAGTCGAGGGAAATCTCTCCATCTGCAGTACAATTTATGATGGAACACGAGTGGCACGGCAACGTACGAGAGCTATCCAGCGTGGTGCGCGTAGCCCTGCAGACTGCTATTAGCGACTCAGTCGAAGTCGGCGATATAATGAAGATAATATCGGGTAACTTCGGTACTTCCTCCGCTCCGAAGGCAGCAGCCCCAGTGGAAGAGACTTCCGGTGCTGTCATCAGCCCGACAAGCACTCTGAAGGAAGATTTAGCTAAGCTCGATAAACTGAAAATTATCAAAACTTTAGAGGGAACTCGCGGAAACGTCAGCAAAGCGGCTGCTCTGCTGGATATTAGCCGAGAAACCTTGCATAATAAAATAAGGAAATACGGTATTTCCGCTCAAGAATTTAGAAAAAAAGGTAAAGAATAAGATGAACAGAAATGAATTAGCTAATGCTATTTACAATGTATCGCATATCACAGGCAAATTTAAATTACGCTCTGGGGCAATATCTAACGAGTATTTCGATAAATACAGATTCGAGAGCCGTCCGGACATACTTAAAAACATAGCAGAGCAAATGAAAGCACTTATTCCAGAGGATATTGATTACCTCGCGGGATTAGAAATGGGCGGAATACCCGTGGCTACTGCTCTATCCCTGCTTACTGGTATTCCAGCGGTATTCGTTAGAAAAGAAGCTAAAGAATACGGCACTTGCCAATTCGTAGAAGGAACTGAAGTAAATGGCAAAAAACTACTCATAGTAGAAGACGTGGTTACCAGCGGCGGACAAATCATCATTAGCACTAATGACTTACGCAAGCAAGGCGCGATAATCGAAAAAGCTATCTGCGTTATCGATAGAGAAGCTGGCGGAGTGCAAAAGCTACAAGATGCGGGAATCGCCCTGAATGCACTATTCACTATGACTGAACTAAAAGCTAATAAGTAATGCACACTCGCTCAATAGGATCCCTTATTTCAGCTGTGTATGCTGATATCGGCACGCAGTTTAATGGGGTTATTGGGCTTTCCGATATGCTGGCAAGCAATATGGACACCCTTAGCAATGAGGATAATAAAGAGTTGCTCCAGCTACTCTCTTCAAACCTAAGAGATACATATTCAGTATATCATAACTTACT
>JBHADY010000074.1:0-25841 GCA_041855325.1 Ignavibacteriota bacterium | reverse complement strand
GCTGAAGAGCGACCTGGAACGCGCCGAACTAAGCAAAGATAAGACTGGTAAATTCACTGGTGCTTATGCTATTAACCCAGCTACAGGAAAGGAAGTGCCAATTTGGATAGCTGATTACGTGCTCGCTCACTACGGAACTGGCGCTATTATGGCTGTTCCCGGACACGACTCCCGCGACCACGAATTCGCAAAAGCATTCAACCTGCCAATAACTAAAGTTGTGGCTTCCGGCAATGACTGCACTTGGGACATAGATGCAGAAGCATTCACAGAACACGGAATAAACATAAACTCCGAAAATGCTGAAATCAGTCTGAATGGTCTCGCTACAGCTGATGCTATCGCAAAGATGAATGCTTGGCTCGAAACCAAAGGAATAGGAAAAGCAAAAACAAGCTATAAGCTACGCGACTGGCTATTCTCTCGCCAAAGATACTGGGGCGAACCAATGCCTATTATGTTCTTCGAAGATGGCACTCGTCGCGCACTTGATATAGATGAATTACCTCTTACTCTGCCTGATGTTATGGACTTCCAACCAGCTGGCACTGGGGAATCTCCACTTGCAAAAGTAGATTCTTGGGTTAACTTCACAGATAAGAAAACTGGCAAAAAAGCTAAATACGAAACTAATACTATGCCTCAGTGGGCTGGCTCTTGCTGGTACTACTTGCGTTACATAGACCCACAAAATAATGAGCAATTCGTAGATCCAGAGAAAGAAAAATACTGGATGAACGGCGGTGGCGTGGATCTATACGTTGGTGGCTCTGAGCACGCTGTGCTTCACTTGCTATATGCTCGCTTCTGGCACAAAGTGCTATACGATTATGGCAAAGTATCCACTCCAGAGCCATTCAAGAAGCTATTCCATCAGGGCTTAATTATGGGTGCAGATGGTCATAAAATGAGTAAATCCCTCGGCAACGTGGTGAATCCAGATGATATTATCAGAGAATATGGCGCTGATTCACTTCGTATATACGAAATGTTCTTAGGTCCATTAGAAGCAAGCAAGCCTTGGTCTATGGAAGGTATTGGCGGGGTTAATCGCTTCCTCAATCGCTTCTGGAGACTTATCGCTGACGAAGAAGGCAACTTACTCGATAGCGTGCAGGATATCCCACTCACAGCAGAACAGGAATTCCATATTAACACTGTAATCAAAAAAGTAGGCGAAGACATAGAAGCCCTTGCATTCAACACAGCTGTTAGTGCTATGATGATTTGCCTAAATGAATTCACTAAGTATGAAATTCGCCCTAAGAAGGCAATGGAAGACTTCGTATTGGTGCTTTCTCCGTTTGCTCCGCACATAGCAGAAGAGCTGTGGAGAATCTTAGGTCATAATGATTCAGTGGTATTGCAGCAATATCCTAAATACGACGAAAGCAAGCTCACTAAGCAAGAGTTCGAACTCGTAGTGCAAGTAAATAGCAAGATTCGCTCTAAGATAACTGCTCCAGTGGGCTTAAGCCAAGCTGAATACGAAGAAATGGCTAAGAGCGACCCGAATGCACAGAAATTCCTCGAAGGATTAACAATCCGCAAGGTAATTTACGTACCGAATAAACTTGTGAATTTAATAGCGAATTAGGTGGATTAAGTAGGAAGGTGTAAATAGTGATCCCGGCAGGATTCGAACCTGCGGCACCAAGTTTAGGAAACTTGTGCTCTATCCACCTGAGCTACGGGACCATTATTTAGACTGCAAAAATACAAAAAATATTGATTAATCTATATTCCAATTGAAAAAATAGTTATGAATACAGCAAATAAACCAAATATCGCAATACTCGGATACGGCAGAATGGGCAAAGCCATAGAAGCCTCTGCCCAAAGAAAGCAGCTTATCGTAAGCGATATCTTCGATATAGACTCGCAGATAAAAGCAAATGGCGAATATCAATTCGACGTGGCGATAGACTTCTCCTCGCCGGATGCCGTTCTCGATAATGCAAAAATAGTAGCCGAAATGGGCAAAAACCTCGTTATCGGCACCACTGGCTGGTACACTAAACTTAGTGAATTAGAAGCCATAATCAAGGGCAATAACACTGCCTGCGTTTATGCTTCTAATTTCTCAATTGGAATGAATATCTTCTTTAAAGTGGTTAATCACGCTTCGCAAATGCTTAATAATTATGATGACTTCGACCTAATGATTAGCGAAACTCATCATAAAAATAAGATAGATCATCCCAGCGGAACGGCACTTTCCTTGGGCGAGATTATACTCTCCAACATAGAAAGAAAGAAGGAAATCGTTAGCGAACTGCCAGCTGGCGCGGCAATTAAGCCCGAGGAGCTGAATATAAGCTATTCTCGCCTTGGCGCAGTGATGGGCTCGCACTCCGTAGTCATAGACAGCGAAGTGGACAGCATCACCCTGACGCACAATGCGAAAAGCCGAGTTGGCTTCGCCGATGGTGCGGTCTTCGCAGCGACTTGGATTCTCGGCAAGCAGGGCTTATTTAACTTCGCGGATATAGTATAATTTTCCACTATCTTTAATATAAAAACGTCAAACATAATGATAAATGTAATAAACAATTCGGACTATGAACGCCTGCCCGTTAAGTCCGTTAAGCAAAGTATAATGAATGTCTTCGCCGGCGAGGGTATCGCTGATTATGATGTGAATGTGATATATGTTAATTCGGATTACATCACAGAGCTGAATGAAGAATATTTGAAACACGAAGGCGATACAGACGTAATTACTTTCACTCTAAATGAAGAGGACGAGGAGTTGATGGGCGAAATATACATCTGCGTGCAAGTAGCCGAGCGCCAAGCTAAGGACTATAAAGTCAGCCTGCGCAACGAGCTGAATCGTTTATCCACTCACGGGGCGCTTCACCTCTGCGGATATGACGACGCCACAGACGAGCTTCGCAAGGCGATGAGCCAACTCGAAGACAAGTATATGTCCGTATGATAATTATATGATAAAATTACATTAATCATTTAAGGAAAACCAAGATTAATAAGGAAACAATGCACGAAAGAATAATAGAAATAATAGTATTCGTGATGTCGGCGCTAAAGATTAGCAAAAAGGCACTTACCGAGATAGACTTCACGACATTGGAAAATATGGGTTATTCGCAGCCGGAGATAAACGCGGCATTAAGTTGGATAGTCAGCGGTGCGGAGTATCGCGACAAGTTCAACGTAGTGAATGCACCGAAGTCGGAGAATCCACTTCGCATAATGATAGACGACGAGCGAGATATTTTCACTATGGAATCCATCAGCGAGCTGAACAATTACGTAAATCTCGGCATCATCACATACGAGCAAATGGAGCTTATCATTGAGCGTTTAACGGTGGTTGGCGTCAGCAAAGTAACCCCGGACTTATTAAAATCCATCATTGCTTCTTTAGTATTTTCTCAGAATTTGAACAGTCCAGAGAGTATGAGTTTAATCCTAACGGGGAATGACTCAGTGAATTAGAGTATAAATCGTATTGGTGAAGGTATGCGCAGAAGAGTAGAGATGAAAGATATAGGACCAGTAAAAGAAGCTTCTTTAGACTTAAAGAAGTTCAATGTGTTTATTGGTCGACAAGGTTCTGGGAAAAGCACTATAGCAAAGGTAATTAGCTTTTGTACTTGGTTCGAGAAACAGATCTCTCGCCATCAGGACTTAGAGAAATTCTCTCGCGAAGACTTTATCAAAACAATAGAAGAGTACCACAGAATGACAGGCTATTTTAATGCTAATTCTTCTATACTTTATTTTGGCACATCTATTAATTTCATCTTCAATAATGAAGGGCTTAAAGTATCTTGGACAGATGATAGATACAAATACGAAATGCCCAAGGTTTCCTATATTCCAGCTGATAGAAACATTATCTTAGTCCCTGAAATTCAAAGGGTAAAGTTCCCGGACAACTATCTAAGTAGCTTTTTGTTCGATTGGTTAGATTATAGAAACTCATATTCCAAAGATAATACACTTTCTATATTAAATACCGACGTTGAATATTACTTCTCAGAAGATTCAAATACAAATCTAATCTCTACTAAAGATTATAATTTACAACTGCAGAATGCATCAAGTGGTTTGCAATCGCTAACTCCTCTTTTGCTTACGGTGGATTATATCATTAGTCATTTTGAAGAATTAGATAAGAAGAGATCATATAATGATTCTCGTCATATTTTCAATCTCACTGAGATTTTATATACTGATCTAAATTCTAAAGTTGATATTCTATCTGAAAAAGTCAAAGACAGCAAAAATAAATTTGAGTTTATTGATCCATTTTATGATGATTTGTATGAGTATTATAACCTAAAATTTAAAAGGTACTCTTCTAATATTTCAGGAGCTGTAATCGCATTTGCCTTTGCATTCTTCCAATACAAGCACTCTTCCTTTATTATTGAAGAGCCGGAGCAAAATTTGTTCCCTTCTACGCAGAAGGATTTAGTGTATAAGCTATTATCATATCTTAAGAATAGCGATAAGAATCATAATATCACTATTACTACGCATAGCCCGTACATACTATATGCTATCAATAACTGCATATTAGCCCATACAGTGAAAGAAAAACTAAACGAGGACGCTCCTTGTTTCGACTCAATGATCTCTCCTGATGATGTAAGCATCTTCCAAATTGTAGACGGAGAAGCACTTAACTTACAGAAAGAAAACGGACTCATTGGAAAGAACTACTTCGACGATATGATGAAAGAAACAATGGACGATTTCTACACTCTAATGGATTATAAAGATTAGTATTGGGATAGCTGGCGAATGATTAAATCCAATTTAGCTAATTCAGAAAAGTATAATCATCACATAGTGGAGACTATCAAGGATGCCGAAAATATCTATGTTACAGATTACACGAACCACAACCAAGCTAATAAGATAAAAGACAATAATCCCATAAAAGTCAGTAAAGAAGAGCCAAAGGATATTAAAGCCTTCCATATATTAAACTCTAATAAACTACCACTCGATTATGTAATTTTCGATGATAATAGCTTCGTTGATAGTGATAACAACAAAAGCAAACACTGCGAAGCTTGTATATTCCCAGATAAAAACGAGGAAAATATTTGGATTTTGTTCATAGAGATTAAATATAGCAAAAATACGAGTTTTAATTCAAGAAAAGCGAGTGAAGCCAAGAAACAATTAACTCAGACATGGCAGCATTATTATGATGCAAACATCATTACCAAGGCGAACAGAGCCTATTGTGTTATTTCTCTGCCGGAACAAGAAGTTCCATTTCCAAATTTCAGACTTCCGCAAAATGAGATTGATGATTTGAAGGAAAGCAGTAATATCCTCCTCCGCTATACAAACACCATTAAGATAAAAGACAGCTATAAACTCCAATTATAATACCCATAATCCCATAAAAAATCCGTATCTTTGCAGTTTATGAAATTAAATAAGAAAAGTATATGCAAATAGGTATTATTGGTCTCCCATTCTCTGGGAAAACTACTTTCTTCCAAACTCTTACGGAAACTCAACTAGACCCGAATGCTCTGCAAAAAAGAGATGCAAACCTCGCTATCGTCAAGGTTGCAGATAAAAGACTCGATGAGTTCACTGAAATATTCCAACCAAAAAGAAAAGTAAATGCGACTATAGAAATCGTCGATGTTGCCGGTATTCAAAAAGGCGATAGCGCCGGAAGCTCCATTAATGCGCAGTTCCTCGGAAAAGTGAAAACAAATAACGCGCTTATTCACGTGGTGCGAGGATTCGAAGACGATGCCGTGCCACACCCAAATGGCTCTATCGATATGATTCGCGATATCCGCACTCTCGAAGATGAGTTCATATTCTCTGACCTCGCATTCGTAGAAAATAGATTAGAAAAACTCGAAAAAGATATACAAAAAGCTAAAAAAGACGAAGCTATACGCGAACGCGAATCTATGCTGAAGTGGAACGAACACCTGCAAGAAGGCAAACCGCTCCGCACATACGACTTCCCAGCTGAAGACACTAAGTACTTGAAAAACTATCAGCCACTTAGTGCTAAGCCCCTCCTCATCGCGCTGAACTTAGGCGAAGACGATATAAAGAATGCACAAAGCATCTTGGAAAAAGTGAAAGCTGAAATTAACTGGGAACACGTAATCATCGAGCCTTTCTCTGCAAAGATAGAAATGGAACTTATGCAGCTGGAAGACGAAGAAAAAGAAATGTTTATGGGGGAATATGGGCTTACTGAAAGCGCCCTATCTCGCTTAGTTCGCTCGGCGTATGCGCTATTGGGTCTGCAGTCTTTCTTCACAGTGGGCGAGGACGAATGCCGCGCTTGGACTATCACAAAAGGTATGACTGCGCAAGATTCTGCTGGCGTTATCCATACGGACTTCTATAATAAGTTCATTCGTGCGGAAGTCGTTGCATACGAAGACTTTATGAAACACGGCTCTTTCCCTAAATGCAAGGAAGCCGGCTGTTTCCGCTTAGAAGGAAAAGAATACATAGTAAAAGATGGCGACATATTGCACGTGCGCCACGGATAATACTTTCTAACTACGATACTTTCCCTACACATTAAAACAAAAGAGGCTACCCGATTTCTCGGATAGCCTTCTTTTTTAAATATTATATTCTGATGAGTTAGACTATTTCATTCTTATGAATTAGCCATTACATTCCTAATCCACTAGTTACTATGTTTTCGATAGTTTCCATTAGTATTTTCAGAGCATTCTTATTCTGTGCTTTGAACTTCAAAGAGCCTTGCATTCTGGTAGGAGAAACGCTCTTAGCATCAGCGTAATCGAAGATGTTTATCTTGTCGCGGATTAAGTTTAGTGGTAATAACCCATTACTAAGTGGCATATACTTCATTTCTAAGTTAGCAGCCACGTATAAGCCGTTATTCATCATATCTTTTGCGAAACGGGACTGAGTCATATTGTTTTCTACAGTTCCAGCTTCCACGTTCTTCAGATATTCTGGATTATTGCTCACCATAATCATATTGTTTGCATTCGCTGCGTATATCTTGCCGAAAGGAGATTGTGGAAGCAGCACATAGTAATTCCCTTCTTTCTTTACTGCGCCAGAAGTAAGCTCTTCAAGCACGGTATTGCTCTTTGCAGCAGCCACTGCAATAAAAGTAGGAACAGATTCATCTGAGCTATTAAATACAACATCTTCTCCTGTAGCCATATTCAAAATAGAGAAAGCCATTTCCCCATCGAGCTTAGAAGCGATTTGCTGATACACTTCAAAAAGTTGCTTAGCTGGTTCTAAGTCTGATGGATTAGCATCTGACTTCTGCATAGATTCAATAGTTTGCTTAGTCATATTCTGCACATATTTCTCGAATTCCTTAGCTTCGAGGGAAGCAGTGTAAGCAAAGAAGAAGTCCTTAGGCATTACCTTTAGCAGACGGTCGCTCATAGACTTTTTCATTAGCTTATCTACGTTTGCCATTTTCTTAACTTCATCAGAGAGAGTATAATCCACAGTGTAATCAATAGCATCTTTATTAAACTCAGCGTAATAACCTACATTAGAGCCTTTCATTAAGTTAGCTATATTCATTACATTCATAGGATAGCCAGCGGCAGCATTTCCCATAACTTCATTCACTGCAGAGAAGCTATTTTCTAAGTTCACCAATACGTTAATATCCTTTTTATTTTGGCTGAATGTAGCAAAATATGGATTTGCATTGATTGAGTTTTCCTTAGTTTGTGCTATGTACGCTTTGAATGAATCTTCTACTTTGTTTCCTTCGCTAAATTCAAGCCCGGCAAGGAAGAAGAATATATCGTCATTCCACGCAACAAGCACATCTTTGCCATCGCCTGCAACGAGGTAGTTTTCAATCTTTCGTGGTTGTTCCTTGTCGCCTCCAGGAAGTTTCTTGATATACTCTTCGAACTTGCCTTTGTCTTTCACAGGAATAATAACTCCGACATTGGCTTTTGTCTTGAAAACATACATCTCATTCTTAAGATCAAGCCCAGTGTTATCAGAATTTTTAGCTACTTCTTCAAAGATTGGCTTAATCTCTGGATTTGTGAATGCAAGCAAACCAGTTAGTTGAGTATAGAGTTTGCTCTTGTCGAAATCTTTGAACTCTCCCTTTTCATAGAGATTGTTCAGATTTACATTAAATACCATTTCGGCATCTTTGGGGATTAAGTTAGTTATATCAGCCTTATCTCCTGAGCAAGATTGCATTAATACTGCGAATACTACAAAACTTAATACCCATAGGTAATTGAAGTATCTTTTCATTTCTACCTCTAAAAATTGTTATTAAAATACGTATATATCCAAAAATAATCCAAAAATACGAAATTTCAATTTAATAACAAAGAAATATAAGATTAATTATTATTCATTAATCTTGCTATACTTTTTTACTATACTTCAGCACGGCTAATACTGTGAATAGCACGGCGAAACCGCAAAGATATAGCACTATGTCGGAGATGTCCGCCCAGTTTGCTCCTTTCAGTATTATGCTGCGCACGGCGATAATAAAGTAAGTAATAGGTAACGAGTGCGAGAGGGCTTTCGCCCAGTCTGGCATACTTTCTATAGAGGTGAATAGTCCGCTCAGCATTATGAATAACATAATAAAGAAATTACCGAGGAACATAGATTGCTGTTGCGTCGCAGCGAAAGTGGAAATGAATAGTCCCATGGAGAGAATCACCACCATATATATGTTTGCCAGCAAGTATAATGTGCTAATATTGCCAAGAACAGGTATTCCATATATGAAGCGGAGCATAAATAAGCCAATGCTAAAGATAATATTTGCTATCACCCAGAAGGGAATAAGCTTACCGAGTATGAACTCCCATTTCTTTATCGGGGTTACGTTGATTTGCTCTATAGTGCCGATTTCCTTCTCCTTTACTATGTTTAGCGAGGTTAGAAAAGTCCCAGATACAGTAACTAATAACACTAATATCGCCGGCACCATAAAGTGCTTATAATCAGCAAGGGGATTAAACCAGGTAGTAGGTCTATAATCAATTATACTCCCTCGCGTGTACTCATCGAACTGCGGGAACCACTCGACAATTAGGTTTTGATGAAAGTCTCGCACTATCATATTCAGGTAATATGCTCCCAGCACGGCTTTCACTCCGTCAATGGCATTGATAGCCACGGCGATTTCCCCGCTTTCGCCCACGCCATTAAGGTTATTCTTTATCAAGTCGCGTTCGAAGTTAGCGGGAATAGTGATAATCATATCCGCATTGTCCTTCTCTAACTCGTGCATTGCCTCGCGATAGGACTCGCCGTAGTAATCTAAGTCAAAGCTTTCGCTGGCAGTGAATTTGCTGATCAGCTCGCGGGAATATGAGCTTTTATCTAAATCCACCACGGCTATGGATAGATGCTTCACATCTAAATTCACCGCCCAAGGCAATAGCAATAACTGAAATATAGGCACACTGAAGATAATCGCAAGTATCATCTTATCGCGCAAAATCTGCCTAAACTCCTTTTCCACTATATAAAAGACTTTTCTCATTCTAAGTTCCTCTTGAATTTCAGCAAGCTGATAGTTAGTAGTATTATTGTCATTCCGAGTAGGATTCCCGTTTCTTTTAGTAATTGTTCTATTCCCGCTCCTTTCATCATTATGTCTATACAAATGATATAGTACCAGCGCGATGGAATTATATAAGAAAACCACTGATAGCCTATAGGCATATTTTCAATTGGGAAGAGTGCACCAGTGAATAGCAACATAGGCAGGAACATTCCCATCATAGACATTAGCATAGCTGTTGCTTGGTTCTCTGCAATATTCGATATTACCAAGCCTATTGATAAACACACCAAAATGAAAAGCATACTTTCAAACAGCAGTAGCAATACACTGCCGCGCAGAGGCACTTCCATTAAGTAATAACTAAGAAATAGTATTAAGCACAGATTAACAAAAGAGACTATCAAAAACGGAATTGCCTTTGCTATCAGCACTAATAGAGGCTTAAGCGGGGAGACAAGCAAGACTTCGATAGAACCGAACTCCTTCTCGCGAACTACAGACACAGCCGTTAGCGTCGTGCATATAAGCATCATCACTATTGCAATTACGCCAGGGATAAACATCATAGAGCCATTCAGAGTTGGGTTATACAGCATTGTATTCTTCACTTCTATGTTAAAGGGAATCTGTATTTCGCTTCTTTGGCTGTGCATTTGATAGTCCAGTATTATAGCATTCAGGTAATTAACTATAGTCTTGGAAGTATTCGGGTCAGATCCATCGACTATTACTTGTATGCTTCTATTATCCGTGAAGTTATCCGGAAAGACTATAGCAGCCGATGCTAAGCTACGCTTAAAGTATGTCTCAATCGGCAGGGCAGTGCTTTCATTCGCCACTAAGGAGAAGAATTTGCTATTGCTTATCTTATCGGCTATTGCCATAGTTTCGTGATTAGAATTTGCATTCACAAAGACCACTTTCGCATTCTTTAGTTCATTCGTCATCGCAAAGCCGAAAAGCAGTATTTGCACTATAGGCATAATGAACATAATCAAAAGCGTCTTTCTATCGCGGAAGACGTGATGAAACTCTTTCTTCAGGAAGGCAATGAATTGCTTGTGTATTTTGCTTCTTTTCCTGCGTATTTTTGCTATGTCTAAGCTAGTCACCTCGTTTCGCTCCTCTCGCAAGTGAATAAAATACCTCGCCCATATCCTTAGCATTGTGATTTTCCTTCAGCTCGGCAGGAGTGCCAAGTGCAGCTATACGCCCATCTACCATAAGGGAGATTCTATTGCAATATTCCGCCTCGTCCATATAGTGAGTAGTAACGAACACGCATACTCCATTATCGGCAGCTTCGTATATTAAGTCCCAGAACTGACGACGCGTAATAGGATCAACTCCACCCGTAGGCTCATCAAGGAATACTATCTTCGGACGGTGGAATATAGCCACAGAGAAAGCGAGCTTCTGCTTCCAGCCAATTGGCAGAGAACCCACTAGCTTATTGCCCTCTCGCTCTAAGTTCAACTTTTCTAAGAGTTGCTTTGTTCTTTCTTTTATCTCTTTTCCCTTCACGCCGTATATTCCGCCGTAGAATTTTATATTCTCTACTATGGTTAAGTCTTCATATAGAGAGAATTTTTGGCTCATATAGCCTATGTTCTTTTTTATCTTTTCCTGCTCTTTATACACGTTATAGCCGGCGACGCTTGCACTGCCACTCGTCGGAGTAGATAGCCCAATCAGCATACGTATTGCAGTGGTTTTGCCTGCTCCGTTCGCACCGAGGAATCCGAATATCTCGCCTTCCCTCACATCGAATGTTATATTATCCACAGCTGTGAAGTTCCCAAAGCGCTTAGTCAAGTTCTCTGCTATTATGATTTTCTCTTTCACTTTGCCACCTCTACTTTCCGCGTTTCTTCTATAAAGCAGTCTTCTATAGTCGGGCTTATGCGTTCAATTACTATGTTATTAAGTCCATTATCATTAATGTATTTAACTATATCTTCAGGCTTATCTTCTGTTATTATATGTGCCCACTCGCCAAATGCGTATGAGTTTATGCTGTTTGGGTAATTTCTCAGCGTGCGCAGTAGCTTATATGTATCGTTTGCCTTCACTTGGTATAGGGTTTTATCAAAGTCATTGATTATCCCTTGCGGGGTATCGATTTTCATTATTCTCCCTTTTTGTATCAATGCTATGCGGTCACACTGCAAGGCTTCATCCATATATGGCGTGGAGACGAATATGCTTATATTCTCTTTCTTCAGCTTGCGGAGCATTTGCCAGAGTTCCACGCGAGACACGGGGTCGACGCCTGTCGTCGGCTCGTCTAAGAATAGCACTTCCGGCTTGTGAATAAGCGCACAGCAGAGAGCTAGCTTTTGCTTCATTCCACCCGATAGCTTTCCTGCTCTTCGCTTCTTAAATGGTTCTATCTGCACGTAGATGTCTTCGATTAAATGGTAATTCTCCTCTATGGTAGTGCCAAACAGAGTAGCGAAAAAGTCTATATTCTCCTCTATGGTTAAGTCTTGATACAGCGAGAACTTACCCGGCATATACGCCACAGATGAGCGTATATAGTCGTAGTCCTTCACTATGTCGAATCCCAAAACGCTGGCAGAACCGCTATCCGGCACCAATAGCGTAGTTAGCAGACGAAATAGCGTAGTCTTTCCTGCTCCGTCCGGACCAATCAATCCGAATATCTCACCCCGCTCAACTTCTATGTTTATTCTATCAAGCGCCAGAACTTTCCCCTTTTCGTAGCTTTTGCTAAGTTCCTTTATACTAATCACTCCCATAGATGCTCCCACCTCGCTTTATTTAAAATACACTTCGCCGTACATTCCTATTTTCAAATATCCGTCGTTCTTCACGTTTATTTTGATGGCATAAACCAAGTTCTGCCTTTCGTTTTTAGTCTGAATTGTCTTTGGCGTAAACTCCGCTTGGTTAGCGATTTTCTCTATAACACCGCTATATTCCTTATAGCTTTCCTCGCCATTGTATATGCGCACTTTCACCTGCTGCCCCAGCTTCATTTCGCTTAATTGATTAGCCGAAACGTATGCCTTCAGCTTCATTTCGCTTAGGTTGGCTATCTTGTAAAGCGGCTTGCCAACTGTCGTAACCTCATTAACTTCTGCGTACTTAGTCAGCACTACTCCGTCAATTGGATTAATCAGCGTGTATTTACTCAGCTGATTCTGTATCTGCTTGATTTGCACATTTATTGGCGTTGTCTGCATAGTTATGCTATTCGTAGTTCTCTCTAAAGTGGAGTTTGTAGCTTCGATTTGCTTTTTCAGCACATCGATTTGATAATTCACCTCGTCCAGCATCTTCTTTGTTGCGGCTTCCGCAGCGACTAAGCGAGTGATGCGTGCTTTCTCGTTCTCTAAGTTCTGCAATTGCTGTTCGAAGATTGCAACTTGCTTGCTTATATCTGGCTTATTGCTTAGTATAGCTTGGGTTTGGGCGTGCATTTGCTGTTTCATTAGATTAACGCCTATGCTATCGACGTAACCGATTACATCTCCAGCTTTTAGCTCGTCGCCCTCTTCTATGCTAAGGGATAAAATCCTTCCAGTTGCCTCAGAGGAAATAACTGTTTCCACCGCTTCGAAGCTACCCGCAGCATCGTACGTGATTTCGTCCTTTCCGCAGGAGCTAAGCGCTATAGCACTAAGCATCAGAGCAATTTTCACGTATTTAAGAATTGATTCTCTCATTTCGCGTTCTCCTCATTAATTGAAAGTATGGCATTCAGTATGTGTGGTACTATTTTCTTTTGGGTTTCCATTAGCTTGTCGAAGCTGCTTTCCTTCACCACAGTTGTATTATCGAATATAGCCTTGCTGATGTACGGAAAGACGATACAACCAATGAAGTTAATAATTATGTGATATGGATTTACGTTCGGGTTCATTTGCTTTAGCAGGCTTTGCAAGTCCTTGTCATTCACTATGGTCTGCATTTTGTCCCGAACGGCAGAGTGATTCTCATTATAGCGCGTCTCGCTGAATATGAACAGCGGGAGGTCTGGGTTGCTGCTCAGCATATCGAAGTAGAGATTGATGATTTTCTCTGCTTTTTTGTCTATTGTCGTGTCTTCCTTCAGCATTCGTATGAGTTCGCCGAAGAATAGCTCCACCTTTTCTAGCATTATTATCTTAAATAGGTTCTCTTTGCTGCGGAAGTAGTAATTCAGCAGAGCAAGGTTTATTCCTGCTTCTTCAGCTATGTCGCGTGTGCGAGTACCTGCATAGCCACGCTCAGTGAATAGCTTGCGTCCAGCTTCCAATATTTTTTCTTCAGTAGAGCTATCTTTTTCTGTTATAGCTTTCTCTTGTTCTTCAATTACTTTATTCATTGTATTACCAATACACATTCTTATACTTATTTAGATGTATAAAACGAGGCTATAAATCAATTATTTTAATCAATTGTTTAATTTTTACATTTTTTTATTTTTTTTTGAGTAAATAAAAAAAAATCCCCATACCTTTCGTGGGGTATAGGGTTTGAATCTTTGCTTTAATTTGCTTATTTGCACTTGTCTTTCAGCTCGAATACGAAGTTAATCGTAGTGCCTTCGGGAGTGGAGATGATACTCGTCCTGTCGGATAGCTCTTTAATGAAGAAAATGCCTCTGCCGCTGGGCTTAAATAGATTCTCCTCGTCTAAAGGGTTAGCCACAGCATCTGGGTCGAAGCCACAGCCTTCGTCTCGCACGATTACTTCGACAGCTTTCTCGCAGGCTATCAGCTCGAATCTAACTTCTTTGTCTTCGTCGAACTTATTCCCGTGCTGGATTGCATTATTCACAGCCTCAGAACAGGTGATAATTATCTCATTAATTATATCATCTTGCAAGCCTATTATTTCATTCATTCTCATAACAATAGGTTCTATCAGATGAACTGAAGCCGCTTCGCTTTTAAGATTTACTTTTTCTTTAAACTTTATATTGCTCATATTTATTAGTATAGTATATTATTTTTCTCTATAGGTGTATCCAGTTTTAGTAAATTAATATTTATTTATTAAATTAATATCTCGCATCGCAAAGCTATATTCACGTAATTTCGCCAATTTCCTTTTACGTTCTGAAAGTCATACTTACCAGTGAAGTAGAGCATACCACTCCCGGCATAATTATACCTAATATACGCCTCTGGACTAATTATATAGGAGTTTTGTTCTATCTTACTTTGGACAATATCGCTTAAGTCAAAACTATAGAAACTCCCCCCGATGCCGAAGGTGAAATCATCATAAGTATTATAGAATATTAGCTTATAGACCTGTTCGAGGTTCGCCTTCATAGGCAGCTCGCTGAAGCTGTCCCAATCAAGGAAACCCCGCTCGCTATAGCGAAGCAAAAGTATTAAGTTTATATTATTATGTTTATTTATCCAAAAAGTTGCAGAATCTGCATAAGAAATTTGCCGAAAGCTATAAGTATTTTGTTTATTCCCCGGCAGAACGAAGTCATACACATTATAATTTGCCGAAATATCCACCATAGGATTAAGCTCATATTCGCCACTTTGAGCGAAATTCATCTGCGAGGCAAAGCGTATAGTCTTCAGTGCATTGCTTTGGGCGCTCTTCTCTGCCTTCAGGAAAGCATTATGCCTATTCTTCAGCTCGAATATCAGCCTATAGGCATTGCTATTATCGAATCTATGCTTATAAGATAGATACATAGCGGAATACGACTCATCATAATCATCATTATTGCCCTCGGCGGGGGTATCATACCTATAAATAGACGCAGAAAGCAAGAGAGAAAGGGAATCACGCCTCGTGATAGCAAGGCTATTTGCTATATTAACTCTTAGCTTGGAAGAAGAGAAATTATTAAATCGCTGTATCGCAAGAAAGTCATTAATATCGCCCTCGTTCAGCTGGTTGCTCGCACTTGTGGCATTGTATTCCTCGCGGTTAGCGTCGTAATCGGCATTTATCGCAAGATCCATTGCATCAAACTGAAACATAGAAGCAAGCTCTATAATCCAGTGTTGGAAGTTTGAATTTCTACTATACTGAGAATTTTTAATCGTGCTAACTGCTTCAGAGTAATCGATATTACGTCTATTATCATCATAAGATAAAGCGCTGCGCAGAAAGATGAAATCCACCGGTGAGTAGTTAATCTCTAACTTAGACTCCAGCTTACCATTATTATTCTTCTCGAATATGTATTCATTGCTCTCGGAATTATTGAAATTAATATAGTCCGTGCTATTGCTTCTGTAGTTTAGTCCGAGCGCGAAGCTATTATATTCATCTATGAAATTGCTCAGAGAATTATCAATATAAAAGCTGTGGTTATTTCTATTATTAGTGTAGTTACTTTGCAGGTATTTTGTGCCGAAGGAATAGCTTAAATCTGAGAAAAGTGAATAATTATGAACGAATGCCTCGCCTCCGAAGGCAATTCCCTGCATTGCTACTTTTACTTTTTCCGCATAGCCATATCCCGCGAAGAGCTTAGCTTTAGCTATATCATTATGCTTATATTCCACTCCCGGCAGAACGAGCACATCTGCCAGAGTGCTATTGCCAATGGAACGGCTATCCGCAGCATAGAGAAGGGAGTTATCCAAAGAAAGCGATAGCCCATCGCTTAGCCCCTGCCGAAGGGACAGCATCAGGCTTTCTTCATCTTTTATGTTATTCTCCTTCAGCTGAATAACCGAAGTAGTGTAGTTATTAAATAGCTCTATATTAAATCTGCCAAATGACTGATTTATATAGAGCTTATTATAGTAATTTGATATATTTTGCGTTTTGATAAAAGCAGTGGAATACTGCTCATTTTCTTGCTTTTGTGGCAAGAGAAGAGAGTTTGCAATAGCCTGCCATTTTGCCACTATAAGCATTGCAAAGCTAAGCATTAGTAGCAAAATGTAAGTATGCGAGCCATTCTTGCGAGTACTATTTCTCTGATCTTTCCTATTTATCTGAATTTTCAAGATTACTTTGGACGCAAGCACGTTTATATTCGATAACTTTTGCTACAATATCAGAGTAAGTATTGGAAACGGTTATCTTCCTTCCGGAGCGGAAAGTAATCAGTGTGTCGAAGGAGCTTTCCACCGTTTCTATTTCCTCGCAATTCACGAGTATTTCCTCGCCTTTTATCTTGTTAAGTATGATCATATCATTGTATTATAATATGCTATCAAACTTCATCTTTAATTTCGCGGAGCAAAGCCTGTTTTTCTATTTGTAACTGGCGTATCTTCCTTTCGATTTTGTCTATTTCCTCTGGCATAGAGTCTATTTCTAAGCGTATCTTGCTGGCAGCTTCATCGATTAGATCTATAGCTTTATCCGGGAGGAAACGCTCGGAGATGTACCTATCGGAATACTCAGCAGCAGCGACTATAGCAGCATCTGTGATGCGCACCCCGTGGTGAATTTCATATTTTTCCTTCAGTCCGCGTAGTATAGAGATAGCATCTTCCACGCTCGGCTCTGTGATAAGCACCTTTTGGAAGCGACGCTCTAAGGCGGCATCCTTCTCTAAGTACTTTTGATATTCGTCTAAAGTAGTCGCGCCTATGCAACGGAGGTCTCCGCGTGCAAGTGCCGGCTTTAGTATATTTGCAGCATCGAGCGAGCCGCTTGCTCCGCCCGCACCGACCAAAGTATGAATCTCATCAATGAAGAGTATTATAGCCCCGTCTGAGTCTGTTACTTCTTTGATTACAGCTTTTAGTCTTTCCTCGAACTGCCCTCTATACTGCGCCCCGGCGAGCAAAGCCCCCATATCAAGAGCATATAGGCTTTTGTTCTTCAGGTTTTCGGGTACGTCGCCTGTAATTATCCTCTGCGCTATGCCTTCGACTATAGCGGTCTTGCCCACTCCGGGGTCACCGATGAGTAGCGGATTATTCTTAGTTCTACGGGAAAGCACCTGCAGCACGCGACGGATTTCATCATCACGACCAATAACGGGGTCTATCTTTCCGCGGCGAGCTTCGTCGTTCAGCAGGCGAGCATACTTGCTGAGAGCAGCGACTTTATCATCTGGGTTATTGTCGGTAACGCGTGAATTTCCGCGTATGCTCTGCAGAGCTTGATATATGCTCTCTTTAGTTATATTCTGCGATTGCAGCAGCTCCTGCACATTGGATTTCGTTAGCGTTAGCGCAATAAGTATATGCTCCACAGAGACGTATTCATCTTTCATTAGGGCAGCCTCTTGAATGGCATTATTCAGCACCTTCTGCGAGTCATTGGAAAAGTATGTATTGGTTACATCGCTGAGCTTTGCGAGCTTGCCGATTAGCCCCATCACTTTTATTTTTAGTACATCTGCGGAAGCACCTGTTTTTGCTAGTAGTTGCGAGATTATACTTTGCTTATCTTCCACTAATGCAGCTAAGATATGCACCGGTTCAATAGCCTGATTATTATTGCTTTGGGCTATTTCCTGCGATGCAGATAAAACTTCCTGAGATTTTATAGTAAACTTATTTAAATTCATAACTAAGTTATTAGTATTACGTATTATTAGTGAAGCTAAATAGACGATAATCAATATTAGATATTATTATCTAGCGATAATTTCGTATATTTGCGACGTTTTTTTTATTCAACAAATTGGTATTATAATATGCATAATCTTTTTTTAAAGTTTTTGGCTATCTTCGTGCTATCTACGGGCTTAGCTACTGCTGCTCCACTTAGTAAGACACTAAGCGATGACAAAGTAGAAACTAAACCCGTACGAATAGAAGATATCATCCCTAATTACGAACAGACGGATATGTTCCGCATTCGAGAAAAGTATGAGAAAGTTTGGCAAGGCGTGCCAAACAACGAAAGAAAAGGCTGGAAACAGTTCAAAAGATGGGAACACTTCTGGAAAGAAAGACTATTCCCAAATGGTGATTTCCGCCAAGCGATCGATATATACGCTGGTTCGTATAAAGATCTTGACCTAAAAAACGCCGAAAGACTGCAAGGCAATACTTGGAAGCTATTGGGTCCGATAAACCAACCAAAGACTTATAATAAGTATATAGATGGCAAAGGCTTAGGACGCGTTAATATTGTGCGCTTCCACCCAACGAATGATAATATCATTTGGATTGGCGCTGCCTCTGGCGGTGTCTGGTACACAAATGACGCTGGAGAAACTTGGAATAACTTCCCGTTTACTCAGTTCCTTTCCCTCGGTGTGTCCGATATAGCATTCTCTGAAACTGACCCGAACACAGTATATGTAGCCACTGGCGACGCCGATGGTTCGCTTGGTTCTGCTTCCGTATTCTATACTATAGGTGTAATTAAAACTACTGATGGCGGCAAGAACTGGGAAGTAACCGGAATGGCTCACCAATTGGAAAATAAAGTCGTAATTAATAGACTTAAAGTACATCATAAAGACCCGAATAAAGTAATTGCAGGTACTTCTGATGGTATATATAAAACTACTGACGGCGGAAAAACTTGGACTAAACAAATTACTGGTAACTTCCGCGACTTCGAAGTAAAGCCGGACAACCCAAATTACGTATATGCAGCTACTTACGCTCCATACACCTTTGCGAACTACATATATATTAGTGAAGATTTCGGCGATAATTGGAATTTAGCTCACACTATACGCGGTGCAGGAAGAATACAAATGGCTGTTACTCCAGCTGCTTCCGAGAACTTATACGTGCTTAGCTCGGCTATCATTCACTCTGGTTTCCACTCTTTCCAAGTGTCCAAAGATGCAGGAAAGACTTTCTCCGTTATGAGCGACTCCAACACTGCAAAGAACCCACTGAACTGGGCAGGACGCGACCTTGGTCCGAACCAACGCGGGCAGTCTAACTATGACCTCTGCCTTGCTGTTTCTCCTACTGATCCAGATAGAATAATCCTCGGCGGTATAGAATGCCACTCCTCTACAGATATGGGAACTAACTGGAAAAGAGTATCCAATGTAACTAATAAACCAAAGTCTGAAATGCACGTGGATATGCACGACTTGGAATATAACCCAAATACTGAATTCCTCTACTGTGGAAACGACGGCGGTATTTACGTATCCGAAGACGATGGCGACACTTGGAAAGATATCACAGCTGGCGTATCCATCACTCAATACTATAGAACTGCTATGGCACCGAATAACCCAAACTTAATGCTCGCTGGCGCCCAAGATAACGGCTCCAGTATGTACAAAGACGGCGAATGGTACCAAATCTATGGTGGCGACGGCATGACTTGCGCTTTCGATCCATTCAATGAAAATAACTTCTGGGTATCTGTATATAACGGAAACGTAGTCGGAACTACTGACGGCGGAAAGACCCTGAAGCCAATAGTGAGTAAAGCTAAAACTGATAAAATAGACGGTGCGTGGATTACTCCATTTCAATTCGATCCAAATACTCAACACACAGCATACATAGGCTTCGCGAACATCTGGAAGACTGAAAACGGTGGCTCCACTTGGAGAAAGCTATCAAACTTCAGCACAAGCTCTGGTGTATTCACTGGTCTGGAAATATCAAAGAAAAACTCTAATTACATATATGCTTGGAAGTATGGTGCTCTATTCCAAACTACTGACGGCGGCACTACTTGGAAGAAAATATCCAGCGCTAACCGCACTATTACTTCCGTATGCATACACCCAGAAGACCCAGAAAAATTCTGGATGACTCAATCCGGCTACGATAAATACGATAAAGTATATTTCTTCAACGGTAAGGAATTCGTAAATATCTCCGGCAACCTGCCGAACGTTCCAGCGAACTTCGTTACTTACTTACCAGACTATAACGATAGATTATACTTAGGTACTGATATCGGTATGTACTATACTGAAGCTGGCTCGAATATGTGGGTAAATATTAATGATAACCTGCCGAATGTAATCATTAGTGATATTCACATTTTCAGAGGCGAAGGCAACCCGAAAATAAGAATAGGTACTTACGGCAGAGGCTTATGGGAAGGTGAAGTTACTAAATGCACTGACCACAAGATTAAGATTAAAGCTCAGCAAGACAAAATAACTAAATGTCCGCACGAAGAAGTTACTCTCTCTATCGAAGGCGACTATAGCGATATTCAGTGGTCAAATGGCGAAACTACTAAATCCATCACAGTTAAAGACGCTGGATTATACTCAGTTATGGCTATGAAAGGCGGCTGCAGAGTATTCGGTAATACTGTAACAGTGGATAATAAATCTACTCCGAGCATTTCAATCTCTATTTTGGGCAATAAAACAGCCTGCGTAGGTGATACAATCAGACTAAGAGCTACAGCTGGATTCGACACTTACAAATGGTCAACTGGCGAAACAGATCGTCAGATTTTCGTAACTAAATCTGGTAAATATTCAGTAGTTGCTACTAAGAAAGGATTCGATTGCGAAGCTTACTCTGAGGAATTAACATTCGACTTCAAAGAAAAACCTGCTTCTATGGACTTCGAAATTCACGGCAGCAGACTCGTAGCAAATAAAATGGACTCATACCAATGGTATAAGAATGACAGAATCATCAACGGTGCTACTCAGAAGATATATCAACTTACTGAAACAGATGCAGAAGAAGCTATATATAAGGTATTCGGAATGAACGAACACGGTTGCGGTGTGTTCTCACCAGAGAGAGCAGCGAAGTACACTTCCGTGAAAGAACCATTCAATAACTTATATACTATTTCTCCGAATCCATCAAATGGCAATTATATATTTAAGTTAAACACTAATTCTGGCGATAATGTATCATACATAATCACTGATGCTGCCGGCAGAGTAGTAAGCGAATATAGCGCTATGGCAAATTCTACTGAATTTACACATAATATTGATTTAACTGCTCAGGCAAATGGTGCTTACTTAATGAAAGTAACTCTCAATGGAAAAGAGAAAATCATTAAGTTGATTAAAAAATAAGAATTAAGATATAGGTGGCGGAGCGAGCCTTCGCCACCAAATATTAACTACTGAATAATACACTTGTATTATTTTATTGGGCAAAATAAATAATAGGACTAAATTATGTTCGCATTCATCTCGGGGAAACTCCATAGCAAAACCCCAACTGAAGCTATAATAGATTGCAATGGCGTGGGATATCGCCTTTATATCACTTTGCACACTTATGAATCTCTCCCTGAAGAGGGAAGCAATGTCTCCCTGCATACTGTTAATATAGTACGAGAAGATTCAAACTTGCTCTATGGATTCCAAACCCCTGAAGAGATGGCTCTATTTAAATTACTCATATCTATTAGCGGAATAGGCGCAAAGATAGCTATAGGCATACTCTCTTCCGTTAGTACGAGTGATTTACACAGCGCCATACTGCAGAACAATATAGCAAAACTTACGAAACTCCCAGGAGTGGGAAAGAAAACGGCAAACCTGATGGTCATCCACCTTGGCGATAAACTCGCTAAGCTCGACATAGGAGAAGGAATGCCATGCGAACCGCAACACACAGATAATAGCATACTTGCTGAAGAAGCTATCTCCGCACTCGTGGCTTTGGGCTATTCCCAAGCACTGGCAGAGAAAGCCGTAAAGAAGAGCGAAAAGGACTTCTTAGCATCGGACAAGCAAAACGTAGAAACATTAATCAAAATAGCACTGAAATTCGTAATGAAATAAGAAAGGCAGCTCGCTATGATTTTAGTTATTCCATCTATACAGCTCATAAACGGAGAGTGCGGGGATAAAATCTCTGGCACCTACGAGGAGAACGAGCTATACACAGCTTTCCGAAAAAACCCGAAGCAACTCATTAAGCTCTGGAGACGCGAAAATGCCAAGACTATACACATAAATAATATTGATTCCTTCCAGGAAAAAGATAACGAAAAGAACTTAGAACTAATCTCGGAATTCTCCAAGCAAACGGATATACCTATAAGCCTGCTTCATAACTTCAAGACTGTAGATAATTGCAGAAAGGTATTGCGTTCGGGTATATATCGCATATTCGTGGGAAGCGTTCCGCTGAAGGACAGAGAAGGAATTAAGGAATTGGTCAAAGAATATGGTATGTCTCGCATCTGCGGAAACGTATTATGCGACGGCGCAAATGCCGTAATCGACGAGGAGA
The DNA here is from genome assembly GCA_041855325.1 of Ignavibacteriota bacterium. Classification (GTDB taxonomy): domain Bacteria; phylum Bacteroidota; class Ignavibacteria; order Kapaibacteriales; family UBA2268; genus CALLXS01. The sequence continues at coordinate 3,248 of JBHADY010000074.1, read as the reverse complement.
GAAAGACTGTTCCCGTTCAGCACGTGCTAAAGGAATATAAGGAAGTGGGAATTCAGAGAATACTGTACAATAGCACTTTCTCTATGAATACTATCAGAGTAGATGATATTCTGCAAATATCCAACATCAATAAAGAGCATAAAATGCGAATCACGGTGAATGGCGGTGCTATAGCTCCGAATGACCTATGGCGACTGAACGAAAATGCCACTGGCGGAATAGACTCCATAGTGATTGGCACTGCTCTCTATCAGAATAACTTCCCTTGCCAGCAAATTTGGCGAATGGTCGAAGAAGAGTTAGAACCAAATATCATCAAGGACAATAAGTAGGAATGTTTGTCCCCACAACTCCTCAGGAACTAAAGGAATTAGGAATAAAGCAGCTCGACGTAATCTTCATTACGGGAGATGTGTATATTGATGTATCGAACGACGGCACTGCCCTGCTCTCTAAGTACTTAATGAGCAAAGGCTATACCGTGGGGATTATCTCTCAGCCGAGTATAGAAAGCGATGTTGATATATCCCGACTTGGCGAACCCCGCTTGTATTGGGGCATAAGCGCTGGAGTAGTCGATTCAATGGTGGCGAACTACACCTCTCTTAATAAACCGAGGAGAGACGACGACCTCACCCCCGGGGGCATCAATAATAAGCGTCCGGATAGAGCCGTTGTTCAATACACGAACTTAATAAAAAGATACTATAAATCCCGCAAGCCAATAGTAATAGGCGGAATAGAGGCAAGCCTTAGGCGCATTGCGCACTATGACTATTGGACTGACACGATTAAGCGCTCCGTGCTTAGTGACTCCAAAGCCGATGCACTAATCTATGGTATGGCGGAAAAAGCACTACTCGAATACACCCAAGCAATAGAAAACGGAGAGGATTTTCGCGATATTCGCGGGCTGTGCTATATGAGCAATGAACCCAAAGAGGGCTTCATCGAACTGCCGGAATATCAGGAAGCGAAAACAGATAAAGATGCCTTCACGCGAATGTTCAATACATTCTATAAGAACTTCGATCCCGTATCAGCAAAGGGAATGTACCAAAAAACGGACTCACGCTATTTGATACATAATCCCCCGCAAATGCACTTAACGCAAAAGGAAATTGACGAAATATACTCCTTGAAATTCGAGCACGACGCTCACCCGTACTATAAAGCTATGGGGAAAATCCCCGCTTTAGAGACTGTGCGATTCTCCATTACTACCCATCGCGGATGCTTCGGCGAATGTAGCTTCTGTGCTATTGCCGTGCACCAAGGCAGGCGCATCATAAGCCGAAGCAAAGAGAATATAATCGAAGAAGTGTGCACCTTCACGAAGAATAAACACTTTAAGGGGAATATCTCCGACATAGGCGGCGCCACTGCCAATATGTATGATATGTCCTGCGAAAAGCAATGCAAACTCGGAGCCTGCACGAACAAAAGCTGTGTTTCTCCGAATGCCTGCAAGGGAATGAACATCTCGCATAAGCCGGTGATTGAACTATTACGCGATGTGCGGAAAGTCCCCGGAGTAAAACGTATATTCATAGGCTCGGGGATACGATATGATATGATATTAGCAGACAAACAGCACGGCGACGAATACCTGCGCGATGTGCTGGCTCATCATATCTCCGGACAGATGAAAATAGCCCCAGAGCATATAAATGCAAATGTACTCCGCCTGATGAACAAACCCGATAACACTAAGCTATCGGACTTCATCGCGAAGTTTAAGCAGATAAACAAAGAGCTGGACAAAAAGCAGTTCCTGACCTACTACTTCATAGCGGCTGCTCCCGGCTCCTCGGACAAAGAGAACAACGAGCTAAAGGCATTTATAGATAAGGAAATACAGTTTGCCCCAGAGCAAATTCAGATATTCACTCCTACGCCATGCACTTACTCCACTCTGCAGTACTATACGGGTAAATCGCACTGCGCTGGGAAGTCAGACTTGGACGGCACGGACGTATTCGTTGAAAAGAAGAATAGCCTAAAGGCAAAGCAAAAGGAAATACTGCAAGCAAAACACGTTAAGCCGGATTATTCACAAAAAGATAGCAAACACACAACAAGCAAGAATAAACCGAACAAACACAACCATAATAAGAACAATAACTCTAAGGATAATCGCAATGAAAATAGGCATCGCAGGCGGAAGTTTTAATCCAATACACATAGGGCATTTAATCATAATCGAACACTTTCGCGAGCAAATGAACTTGGACAAAGTGCTGATTATCCCAGCTGCTGTTTCTCCATCGAAGATTAACAATAGCGATGAGTATTTAAGCAATACACACAGAATAGAGCTTATTAATAAGGCAATTGCCGATAACCCCGCCCTGGAACTCGACACCTTCGAGATAGACAAGCAGGGTATTTCATACACTATTGATACGATACGCTATCTGAAGGGCAAGTACCCAAACGACGAGCTATTCCTGCTTATGGGCGAAGACCAAGCCATTGCCTTCGACAAGTGGAAAGACTGGCAACTCATAGCCCAGCTGACGCAAATATGCGTTGCTCCGCGCAAGGTCTATGGCTTCGATACCAAAGCGGTGAATGCAATATTCGGCACGATAGAGAAGAAGCCGGTTATCATAAATTCTCCGTTAATCGAAATTTCCTCCACAGAGATACGCAGGCGAATGCGACAAGGCAGGAGTATTCGCTACTTAGTTCCTTAGATACATAACTATACACCAAAGGCAGTGAAGGTCTCCCCGCACTGCCTTTTCTTTATGCTTATTCAAGTTTTACTTTTTAATGAACTTATACGACTTTTTGCCACATCTCACATAGTAAGTACCGGCACTTAAAGCAGAGACATCTATTTCACTGCTGAAGATATTAGAAAGTACTAATTTTCCTTCAATATCATATATTTGCAACTCTGCACCGTCGTAATCGCTTAGAGTAATTGTGTTATATGCAGGATTAGGGAATAGCAGTGTTTCAGCTTCTTTACTTTCTTCCACTGAGCTTTTAGCTGCGCCTGTGTTGTCTTTAAATTTATAGAAAACAGCCCAGTTATCTTGTTTATTTTCTGCTCGCTCTTCCATTCCAGCAATAACATATTTATTAGATTCGTATTCTACGATTTTTTCTAAAGCATAATGATACTTCTTCTCTGGCTTAAATTTTTCCTCGAAAATAAGCTTTCCAGTTGTATCAATTTTAGCGAAATACCCTATTGGTTGTTCATCTCCGATTTTACCTACTAAAATAACTTCATC
>JBHADY010000073.1:0-3282 GCA_041855325.1 Ignavibacteriota bacterium | reverse complement strand
TTTCATTTTTTTGCCCTAATTTTGCTTTCTTTTTACGAAACAAAAATCACATAATGCAAGATAAAGAACTACACGAGTATTTAGTAAAAATCCGCAGAGACTTACATAGAATTCCAGAAACTGCATTTAAGGAATTTATAACTACGGACTACATAGAAAATGAACTACATAACTTAGGCATAGAAACATATCGTCCTTTGGAAACGGGAGTGGTCGGCTTCATCGGAGATAAGAGCAAGCCTTGTATTGCTTTCAGAGCTGATATTGATGGCTTGCCTATGAATGAAGAAACCGGCTTAGAGTTCGCCTCTACTCACCCGGGTGCTATGCACGCCTGCGGACACGATTTCCATATATCTATGCTTCTCGGTGCGACTAAGTATTTAAAGCAAATTGAGGATAAACTCGACGTTTGCATAAAGCTGCTATTCCAGCCCGGAGAAGAGATGATTCCCGGCGGAGCAAAGCTTATGGTGGAAGCCGGAGTGCTGAAGAATCCAGACGTGCGTATGGTCTTCGGTCAGCATATACACCCAGCAAAGCAAGTAGGTAGAATTGAAATAGCAGTTGGTCCTTGTATGGCCTCATCAGACGAAATGTATTGGACTGTTAAGGGAAAAAGCTCGCACGCAGCTACTCCGCACTTGGGTAATGATCCAGTGCTTGCCAGCGCTAATATGGTGGCAAACCTGCAAACAGTTATCACTAAACACAGAAATCCATTAATGCCATCTGTGCTGTCTATCACGTCAATTCACGGGGGAACTGCTACTAATATACTCCCCGAAGAAGTGAAACTAATGGGCACTTTCCGCGCCTATAATGACGAATGGAGATATGCAACAATAGAGACTATACGAAAGATATCTACAAGCATATGCGAGGCGTATAATTGCGAGGCAATATTCGAACCGTTGATGGGCTTCCCTGCTGTGATTAACGATAAATTAGCCAGCGAAATAGCCGGAGAAGCTGCCGTGGCTTCCGTAGGAGCAGAGAACTTCTCCAACTGCGACCCAATGATGTGGGGCGAAGACTTCTCCTTCTTCTCGAATGAAGTGCCGGGTTGCTTCTGGTTCTTAGGCGTTAAGAATAGAGAGGATATGCCGCCACTGCACAATGTAAAGCTCTCTCCGGACGAAGGTGCACTCATTAATGGCTGCAAAATGTTCATAAATATTGCTCAGAACAAATACTTTAGTAAATTAAAATAAAATAGGAGTTTAAGCGTTATAATCTTTACTGTTTTAGTGTGATATTACATAAGCATAAAATGAAGAATAGAATTCTAAAAAGCCTCTTCCTGATTTTATCTGTGATAGTCCTCGCTGGATGCAAATCAACAGATAACTTCTTGGCTTACTTCAATACATATTATAATGCCAATAGACTGCTCGACGAGAGCGAGACTGAGTTCGAGTATCAAGATGAAAAGAAACGCGTAATGCCACGCGTATTCATCACTCAGCCAAATTATTGGGTGAATCCTGACCAAAGGAAAAGCCCTATTGTCTTTATGGAAGAGTTCATAATTGATAATCGAAAACTACAACCAGTAAAGATAAAGCTCGACTCTATCATAATTAAAGGCTCTAAGATATTAGCCAAATATCCCGAAAGCGACTTCATAGAACGCACTTTATACCTAATGGCAACATCTTACTTCTACCAGAGTGATTGGGTAAATTGCCAAGTGAAGTGCAGTGAATTAATAGATAGATTCCCCAGAGGAGAGTTAGTCCCAGATGCTCACCTAATGATAGCGAAGACTTATCTCGTGCGTAAGCAGATTATCACAGGGCTTACTATTCTCTCGCGTACCGTCGATGTGGCTTGGCTGCAAAAGAGATATGATATTCTCTCCGAGGCATTCCGCTTAGAGGCGGAGGTTGCTATTCGCGACAGCCGTTTCGAAGATGCGCTTAAGCCGTATTTCCAAGCTATCGCACAATGCGACGACGATAAGCAAAAAGCTAAATGGCAGGTGGATCTCGCTGCTCTTCTTTATAGAATTGGCAAATACGATAAAGCTGCTATTGCCTTCCAACAGGTAGAAAACTATGATCCTGATTATGCAGGTATGTTTGAATCCCGCTACTATCACGCTATGTGTCAAATTAGATTGGGCAAGCAAGAGGAAGGTTTGGCTAAGTTAGAGGAATTAGAAAACGACAAGAAGTTCGAAGAATGGAGAGAGTATATTATTGCCGGACGTTTGGTAACATACACGCTTGCAAATGACTCTCTTAATTACAAGAAATATGAACGCTTTGCCGATTCTGCATATTCAAATAGTCAAATTATACAGGCTGCATACTTCGAGAAAGCTATGCTTCTTTTCGACAAAAAGGATTATGCACTATCTAAGCGATATTTAGCTCAAGTGCGCAATGCGAGAAGCCCTTACTTCTCCACTGCGAACAAGGTATATCAAACACTTACTCAATATACTCAGACACAGAACTACCTAACTACTGGAGTAAGTAAACTTAACTCTAAAACCGAAGAATCCACTGACTCATTGCGCGTAGAAACAGCAAAATTTGCTTATGAGTTTGCACGTATTAACGAGAATCTCGGCAATAGAGACTCTGCCCTGTACTACTATAAAATGGCGATGGACGTCGCACCAGTGGATAGCAGTATTCGGGCGCAATTCCTTTATACTTATCAAAGAATGATACGAAAGGATAATCCGATTTACGCAGATTCCCTATATGAACAGCTCGCTGACTTATATCCGAAAACTGAGTATGGTCGCGAAGCATACAAGGTATTGGGATATACAGAGTTCTATGCTATAGATACCCTGCCGGAGTTGTATAAATCTGCCAGCCAAATGCGCAAAAATGGATTATACCCACAAGCTATTAAGACTTTCTCCCGCATATATCAAAACTATGAAGGTTCTGATTATGCTCCTAAGTCTTTGTATAGCATAGGCTTAATATATGAGACTAAGTACAAACAGATGGATTCCGCAGCGTATTACTATAACCTATTAGTAGAGAAATACCCTACTCACGAGCTTGTAAATGAAATAAATACATCTGTAGCTTTTAAGAAAGTGGTTGATTCCAATTCGCCTATGCCGGATTCCCTAAAGAAAAAAGTAGTATTCCAATCTCCTAAGAGGAATTATTTAGCTGAAATCGAAGAAGGCAATGAAATAAAGCGTAGCACTTCATTCGATAAACAAATGAAGCTAGAAGCTGAACCTTCCACACTTGATAAACTATGGAACTCCGTGAAAGAATCGGTGAAAGAATCGGTGGGTAAAAC
>JBHADY010000072.1:0-3580 GCA_041855325.1 Ignavibacteriota bacterium | reverse complement strand
GTAAAAAAATATACTATTTATAGCAAAATACTACAATAAAAACTCTGTTCATTCTTTCTATATATTGTAATTTTTTACCATATAATTGAGGTGATACAATGGATATACAAACCATTTTCTGGATAATGCCGATAGCATCGATTTTAGCATTAGTGTTCGCTATCGTTTTCTTTAAACAAATGAGAAAAGAAAGTGAGGGTACGGATATTATGGCTAAAATTGCCCAATACGTCCGCGAGGGCGCTATGTCGTACCTAAAGCAGCAGTATAAAGTCGTTACCATTGTGTTCATTGTTTTGGCGATACTCTTCGCAGTAATGGCATATTTTGGCCTACAAAATAACTGGGTGCCATTTGCATTTATCACAGGAGGCTTTTTCTCTGGTTTAGCTGGATTCATCGGAATGAAAACAGCTACTTTCGCATCTGCTCGCACAGCAAATGCAGCAAGAAACTCACTAAACGATGGTCTTAAAATAGCTTTCCGTAGTGGTGCCGTGATGGGTTTGGTCGTTGTCGGCTTAGCACTATTGGATATCTCCCTTTGGTATCTAATACTTAATGCCTTTGTTACCGACATTGATCCAATTCACAAAAATATGTTCATCACTACTACTATGCTCACATTTGGTATGGGTGCATCTACTCAAGCGTTATTCGCACGCGTGGGTGGCGGTATCTATACTAAAGCAGCTGACGTTGGAGCAGACTTAGTAGGAAAAGTGGAAGCAGGAATCCCTGAAGACGACCCACGCAACCCAGCTACCATCGCCGATAACGTGGGCGATAACGTGGGCGATGTAGCCGGAATGGGCGCAGATTTATACGAATCTTACTGCGGATCAATCTTAGCAACTGCAGCACTGGGCGCGGCAGCTTTCGCCGGCATAGGAATAGAACAGCAGTCCAAAGCTATACTCGCTCCTATGCTTATTGCATCAATAGGAACTATACTTTCAATCATAGGCATCTTCTTAGTAAAGACTAAGGAGGGCGCAACTATGAAGAACCTCCTGCGTTCCTTAGCATTCGGCGTGAATACCAGCAGCGTGCTAATCATTGCTGCAACATTCGGCATACTTTACTATTTGGGTATTGATAACTGGCTGGGACTATCCTTCTCCGTGGTGGTTGGGGTGATAGTCGGCATAGTGATTGGTCAATCAACTGAATACTTCACTTCTCAATCATATACTCCGACTAAGAAGATAGCAGAAAGCGGAAAAACGGGTCCGGCGACAGTTATCATCGCAGGTCTCGGCACGGGAATGCTCTCCACATCCATACCTGTATTGGCTGTGGTAATCGGCGTTACGCTCTCTTTCCTATTCGCTTCTGGCTTCCCATTTGATTTAGGTAATATAGCTTATGGGCTTTATGGAATTGGCATCTCTGCTGTGGGTATGCTATCGACTTTAGGCATAACTCTCGCGACAGATGCTTATGGTCCTATCGCTGATAACGCAGGCGGAAACGCCGAAATGAGCGGTCTCGGCGAAGAAGTACGCAAGAGAACTGACGCACTGGATTCACTCGGAAATACCACTGCCGCTACTGGCAAGGGCTTTGCGATTGGTTCAGCAGCGCTCACTGGTTTGGCTCTACTCGCTTCTTACATAGAAGAGATTAAAATTGCGCTTATTCGCTTGGGAGAAACTACGCTAAACATTAACGGCGATATGATAGAAACAGCGAAAGCTGGCTTCGGCGATTTTATGACCTATTACAGCATTCACTTAATGAACCCAAAGGTACTCGTGGGTATGTTCATCGGTGCGATGATGACTTTCATTTTCTGCGGATTAACTATGAATGCCGTGGGTGTGGCAGCACAAAGAATGGTGGAAGAAGTTCGTCGCCAATTCCGTGAAATCAAAGGAATACTAACCGGCGAAGCTACTCCGGATTACTCAAAATGCGTGGAAATCTCCACCAAAGGAGCACAAAAAGCTATGCTCGTTCCTTCCCTTCTCGCTATCATAGTGCCTATACTAACTGGCGTTATATTCGGTGTTTCCGGTGTTATGGGATTGCTCGCTGGCGGTCTTAGTGCGGGATTCATCCTCGCTGTGTTTATGGCAAACTCCGGTGGTGCTTGGGACAATGCCAAGAAGTTCGTAGAAGAAGGAAACTACGGCGGCAAAGGTAGCGATGTTCATAAAGCTACTGTGGTTGGCGATACCGTGGGCGATCCATTCAAAGACACATCAGGTCCTTCGCTTAACATCTTAATAAAGCTAATGAGTATGGTCTCCATAGTAATGGCAGGGCTCACAGCCTCATTCAGCTTATTATAAGTTATAATGATATAGAATAACAAAAAAAGCCCCTCCTTCGCGGGAGAGGCTTTTCGTTTAATTATTTTACAGTTACTTAATGATTAACCCTCTATATTCCTTATTCCTATCTGTTACAATTGTAACATAATAGTACCCTTTCGGAAGACCAGAGGTGTTAATCTGCAAGTTAGACTCAGAGTCCTGAATTTCCACAGCTTCGGAGTATTCCTTTATCAGTTCGCCGGTGGAGTTATATAGCTTAATATCTATATTCTTAATATCCTTACGAATGAACTTAATCTTTAAGTTAGTCATATCCGTACTTGGATTTGGATAAAGCGCTATACTCTTTATATCGCCAACGGCATAGCCTTCCGTGTTGCCTTTAACGGAGGAAGCCGCGTAGGTATCGAAGTGGAGGTTATATAGCTTTAATTTATTATCATTACCTACTTTATTTACTCGTTTTACAATATATCTATCATCTAATAAATAAGGTGTTAAGAATTTAACCCCACTACCATATTCTGTATGATCATATAAGTAAATATTGTCATCGGCATCCACTCTGATTATATAGTTATACGGCTTTTTAATGTTAGTATAATCAGAGCCAACTAAGCGAGGAAAAGATAGCCATATATTTCCTCTTTTATCGAAAATTACCTTTGGTTGAGTTTTCCGGTGGCTTCCATAAGATAAGTTGCTTTTAAGAGAATCATCTGGATAAATTGTTTTAAATGATTTATCTCGCCCTATTTTAATGACTTCACCGAACAGTCCAATAGTAATAAATACACTATCGTGATAATTAGGAATTGCAGTATACTGATAATACAAGCCATTCTTATCTTTCGGTAAATCGTGAGGAGAAAGCACTGTGAATACATCTTCTTTAGTAATTGGGTCAATTCTATGCTCGAAGATTAAGTCCATATTATTACCATTATTCAGAATAGTATCAAAGATTTGATAATAATAGCGAATACTATTTTCGCCAAATGATATATCATTAGTGTAAGTAAATAGCATCCCTATATCGTATGCCTGGCGATAAATTGGGATAATAGAATCAGTCTCCGATACTTTGCAAATCAAGAAGGTAGGTATCCCATCTTTATAGAAGCTGGGAGAGTTAATCTTTACATAAATATCACCTTTTGGATCCTGATAAATATAACGTAATCTAAACTTCTCCAAAGTATCTTTGGAGAATCTATCATAGACTTTATGATTTATCAGCTTCAGCTTCTTTGATACAAAGTTATATCTAAATAAAAAGAATGGCTCATAATCAAATT
>JBHADY010000071.1:0-5246 GCA_041855325.1 Ignavibacteriota bacterium | reverse complement strand
TAAGTTAGATCTGTCTTACTCTGAGACTTTGCCTAATCACTTTATTACTCTCCCAGAGAAGAAAGAAAGCAATATTTTGGCTTATTTCTCATTAAGCAAAGAATTTGATAACTTAGAAATATACGCTAATGCCTTTTATCGCGATAGCAGAAACATACAGCTTCTCTCTGTAAATGAAGAAAATAATGTCTTAAGTGCCAAACCTTTAGTCATTGGTATACTAAGCACTTACGGTCTCTCATTTAAGATGGATTTTAAGGTATCGCAGAGAATTAATCTGCAATTATGGAACGTATCTCAGATGGCACAAAGCGAAGGCGAAACTATGGACTTCCTACCGAAAGCTTATGGTGGAGTTGACATAAGTTATAGGCAGGAAATTGGTCGTTCGGAACTGTTGGCGGGTCTTTCCGCTTCATTTAAGTTAGCTACGGATAAGTCCCTTGCCTTTCTTCCGCTCACTCAATTAAACGGCAATTACATTAACAATTTTATCATTAGTAATGCGTCTAATCCGACGAGTTATGACGGAGTAAACGCATATATCATTCTGAGATTAGGCTCTGCAGCCTTTGTTCGGCTTACGCTGAATAATCTCTTAGACTCTAAATATTACTATATTTCGCACTATCCTATTCCCACTCGCTCGCTTAACTTGAGCGTATTTTGGGAGTTCTTCGATTAGTGCAATCATTAATAAAACTATGTATTCTAAAGTATTATCTGAAACGCTAAACGGCATAGATGCCTTTGTTATTGAAATTGAGACTCACTTAGATAACGCCCTGCCTTCTTTTTCCATAGTCGGTTTGCCCGATAACGCCGTGAAGGAATCGCGCGACCGCGTGGCAGCTGCGATTAAGAACTCGAACTTTGTATTTCCATCTAAGAAAATCACCGTAAACCTTGCTCCAGCGGACATTCGCAAGGTCGGCAGTGCCTTCGACCTCCCGATTGCAGTCGGCGTAATTGCCTCCACAGGTATGATAATGCCCGAAGCCTTAGAAAGCCGCATAATCCTCGGCGAGCTATCATTAGAAGGCAAGCTGAGACCTATCACTGGTTCGCTCTCCCTGGCTGTGGAAGCCGCTAAGCTGGGTTATAAGGAAATTCTACTACCGAAAGAAAATGCCAGCGAAGCCGCTATGGTAGAGAATATAGACGTGATTCCATTAGAGTCGCTCTCTCAATGCGTGGATTACCTAATCGGAAACGAAGAGCTCGAAAAGCACACTGTGAATGTGAAGGAGATTTTCGACACAGGAATGAGCCAGCATTTTGTGAATCTATCCGACGTGAAGGGGCAAAAGCAAGTGAAACGCGCTATGGAAGTGGCTGCTGCTGGCGGACACAACTTCCTTATGATTGGTCCTCCCGGCTCTGGTAAGTCCATGCTTGCTAAGCGCTTCCCTACGATTCTTCCTCCACTAACAATAAAGGAGGCGCTGGAGACTACGAAGATTCATTCAGTTTCAGGTATGCTGTCCAGCAATGAGGCGCTGGTTACTATGCGTCCGTTCCGCTCGCCTCATCATACTATCTCGAATGTGGCGCTGGTCGGTGGTGGCAATAATATGATACGTCCCGGCGAGATTTCCCTTGCGCACCACGGCATCCTCTTCCTTGATGAGCTTCCAGAGTTTGCTCGCAATGTATTGGAAGTATTGCGTCAGCCATTGGAGGAGAAGAAAATAGTTATTTCGCGTACGAAGGTAACTTTGGAATTCCCAGCAAACTTTATGCTCGTGTGCTCTATGAACCCCTGTCCTTGCGGTAATTACGGCAATCCTAAGGCAGAATGCACTTGCACGCCTATGGTCGTTCAGAAGTATAATTCTAAGATATCAGGTCCGCTGATGGACAGAATAGACATTCATATTCAAGTGCCAGCGGTTGAGTTCTCTGACCTTTCATCAAAAGAAGTTGGCGAAAGCTCAGAAGTGGTTCGCGAACGCGTTATTGAAGCTCGCGAGATACAAACAGATCGCTTTAAGAAGCTGAAGCACGTGTTTAAGAATGCTGATATGGGCTCAAAAGAGATACGCAAGTACTGCGAATTAGACGAAAAATCAGAGAAAATGCTTGAACTAGCGATGAAGAACCTTGGTTTCTCCGCACGTGCCCACGATAGAATCATAAAAGTTGCGAGAACTATTGCAGACTTAGCAAAGTCGGAATCTATACAAGTGCAGCACATAGCCGAGGCTATTCAATATCGCTCACTTGATAGAACACACTAAATTCTATTATAAATAATAAACAAAAAGAGGCTCTCAATTGCTGGGAGCCTCTCTTTTTTAATCTTGTAATTATAATAAGTATCTTATTCTAAATATGTATATCCATATAGACCTGAGCGATAAATCGCAAGGAACTCTTTACCTTCAGTCGGCGAGATAGTCCCAGCTTTAACAGAGGCAGTTACCCAAGTTTCCATATTTCTCACGAGCTTTTTCGCGTCGTATTGAACATAATCCAGCACTTCGGCTACTGTTTCGCCGTCGATTATCTGCTTAATTTCATATCCATCATCCTTTGCAATAACGTGAACCGCATTCGTATCACCGAATAAGTTATGCAAATCACCCAAAATCTCTTGATATGCACCAACCAAGAACACACCAACATAATAAGGATTATCCTTCTTAAGCTCATGCAAATTAAGGAAGTTAGAGTATTCACGATTACCTATGAATCTATCTATCTTTCCGTCGGAATCGCAGGTAATATCCTGCAGTGTAGCCGTGCGAGTAGGCTTTTCATTCAAACGATGAATAGGGATAATCGGGAAGATTTGGTCAATCGCCCAAGCATCTGGAAGTGATTGGAATAGCGAGAAGTTACAGAAATACTTATCGCACAGCATCTTAGATAGATTGCGGAACTCTTCCGGTTGGTGCTTCAAATCCATAACTAAGCGATTAATCTCGGAGGCAATGCCCCAGAATAGACGCTCAGTAAGGGCGCGAGACTTAAGGTCTAAGTGTCCAAGGCTGAACAAGTCTAAAGCCTCTTCGCGCAATTGAAGTGCATCGTGCCATGCTTCGAGCATAGTCGATTGCGTAAGCGATTCATGCATTTGGTGCAATTCACGGATAATATCGTGGTCTTCTTCGGTTACTTCATAGTCATAATCCCAGAGCGGGAGAGTAGTTGTTTCCAGCACATCGAATATAAGCACTGAATGGTGTGCAGTAAGCGAGCGACCAGACTCAGAAATAATATTCGGATGCGGTAGTTCATTCTTATCGCAGGCATCTTGAATCATCGCTATAGCGTCGTTTGCGTACTCTTGAATAGCATAATTCACGCTATTAGGGCTGGAAGAACGGGAACCATCATAATCCACTCCTAAGCCACCGCCTATATCCACGTATTCAATGCCACAACCAAGTTTCATCAGCTGAACATAGAACTGAGCGCACTCACGCAAGCCATTCTTGATTTTGCGAATCTTAGTAATTTGGCTACCCAAGTGGAAATGCGTCAGCTTAATGCAGTCGAGCATATTAGCATTTTCCGCGATAGACACAGCTTCTAACAACTCAGAGGCGTTAAGTCCGAACTTGCTATGGTCACCACCGGATTCTTCCCATTTTCCGCTTCCGCTGCTTGCCAGCTTAATGCGAATACCTATATTCGGCTTAATCTTAATACGCTTAGCAATATTGATAATCAGCTTAAGCTCATTGAGCTTTTCTACTACTATATATATCTTCTTGCCCATCTTCTGACCAAGAAGAGCCAGCTCAATGAAATCCTCATCTTTATAGCCATTGCAAATAATCAGAGCATCTGGGTTAGTAGTATTTGCGAGAACCGCATGCAACTCAGGCTTAGAGCCGGCTTCCAGTCCTACGTTGAACTTCTTGCCATAGCGCACCACTTCTTCCACCACGGGACGCATCTGATTAACCTTAATCGGGTAAATAGTAATATACTTACCAGTGAAGTTATATTCCTCTGCTGCACGAGCAAAGCACTTAGATATACTTTCTATTCTTTGATCTAAAATATCGGGGAAACGCAGAAGCACAGGCATAGACACATCGCGAATTTGTAGTTCATCTACTAGTTCCTTCAGGTCTATTTCAGTGCCATTGGAAGACGGCGTTACGCACACGTTGCCCTTATCATTTATGGAGAAATAACCACTTCCCCAGCCATTTATGTTATATAATTCAGCAGAATCTTCTATTTTCCACTTTCTCATTTGCTCGCCCTCTGAGTATTAAGCTATAAAAAACTATGTAGACGAAAAATTTATATAATTATTTATTCTATTTTTTCCACAATTTCAAAGATCCTACACTCTCTCCACCTTCACCATTCCTTCAAGCTGTGCTAATTCCTCCTGCAGTGAATTAAACTCAGCTATGGATTCGATCTTCAGTTTAATAGAGGAGTTATACTGATTATCTATTATCTTCACGACAATTTTCACAATATTTACTCTATCATAATTGGAGATTAACTGCGATACCTTCTGCACGGTGTCCTCGTTCATCTCAGTTATTAAAATGATATTTGCAAAGAACTCAAGGAAATCCATCTGATGCCAGTTTATATTCATAATATTTGGCTGCATAGGATTTAGCTTGTCCTTTACGTTTCTGCAAGAACGCCTGTGTATCTGCAATTTCGGGCTATCGACCATCTCGCCGACTATTCTATCGCCTGGAATGGGATTACAGCACTCGGAAAGCTCAGCGTTTTCCGGAGTAAGCTGAGTAAAGAAGTTATTAGCCGTGCCACCCACATTTGCACGCATATTTCTATCATCTATGTAATGATCATTATCGCTACTTATCTTCTGCAGAATGAATGTATCTATATAACTAATATCTATGCTATCATTGCCCAAGCTATGGAAGAAATCATCTTGATTTTGAAACTTAAGAGATCTTACTAAGTTTTCAAACTCTAGCTCGCTCAGCTGAGTTCGATACTCACCCTGCATACGCACCCACTTATCCACGCCTATTTTCTTATAATGGTTCATAGACTTCTTGAAGTATGCTTTTATCGCGAAGCGGGCTTTATTAGTTATCACATAATCCAACCATTCCTTCTTTGGGTGGCTACCAGTGGAGTTAATCACTTCCACTTGGTCGCCATTTCGCAGGCAATAGTTAATAGGCATTATCTTTCCATTTACCTTCGCTCCGATAAAGGTATTACCTATATCCGTGTGTATTGCATACGCAAAGTCTATAGTAGTGGCATTAGCTGGTAATTTCTTGCTT
>JBHADY010000070.1:0-2755 GCA_041855325.1 Ignavibacteriota bacterium | reverse complement strand
TAAAGAATACACTGGCAGAGACTTGCAAGGCAAATCTCTCGAAGAACTCGTGAAAATCGCCGATGAAATAAAAGTCGAAATACCAAAGGGCGCAAGCTCTAATAAAGTATTAGACGAAATCTTCGGTGCAAAGGTAGAGCCGAACCTTATCCAGCCTACTTTCGTGATTGACTATCCTGTTGAAATGTCGCCACTTGCGAAAATGCACAGAACAGAAGCCGGTTTAGTAGAACGCTTCGAACTGTTCGTAAATGGTGCTGAGCTTGCTAATGCATTCTCTGAGCTGAACGACCCACGCGACCAAAGACAAAGACTCGAAGACCAAGCACGCGCTCGCGCTGCCGGCGACGACGAAGCAATGGTTATCGACGAGGACTTCCTATACTCCCTCGAAGTGGGAATGCCTCCTACTGCAGGGCTCGGAATGGGTATCGACCGCTTAGTAATGCTTATGACTGGTCAGAAATCAATTCGCGACGTCTTATTCTTCCCATTAATGCGTCCGGACAAAGAAAAATAAGATTAGTTTAACATAATATAGGGTAACATAGCTTATGTTGCCCTTATTTTTTAGCGATGAATAATAAGTTATTAGATAGAATATTTGCTTCTGCGAAGCGCGCATATCCGAACGGACTAAAGACTGCTTGGTGGTTAATTCGCATAACTATTCCTGTTTCCTTTGCTATTATGCTTATGGAATACTATGGCATATTAAATGTAATCGGCGAATTCACCAGTCCATTTTTCTCTTTGTTTAATTTGCCGGGAGTGGCTGCGGTGGTGCTTATAATGAGCATTTTTACGAATGTTTATACTGTGCTTGCCGTGCTTGCTATGCTTCATCTTCCTATGCGCGAGGGTGTTATCATCGCTTCTATGTGTTTGATTTCCCACAACTTCCCTATAGAAAACTTAGTTATGAAGAAGACGGGTTCTTCGTTCTGGCAGGTGTCTTTGTTGCGTTTAATGGGTAGCTTTGCTGTAGCATTTTTGCTGAATTTAATTTTGCCTATGGGCGATGGGAATCTTAGTCATTTTGAGATTGTTCGCGAGGCAAGTTTCAGCGATGCATTCTATCATTGGCTTAGTTCCAGCGGGGTTATCTCTGTGAAGATTTTCGTAATTATCTTTGCGCTTTTGTTTTTGCAGGAGTTGTTGGAAGAATTTGGCGTTATTCCGTACATAGTGAAGCTTTTTTCTCCGCTTATGCGCTTTATGGGTTTGCCGCAAAACACGACTTTTTCGTGGGTAGTGGCGAACGTAGTGGGTTTGGCTTATGGTTCTGCCATTATGCTTGACCAGAGTGCGAAAGGCAATATGAGCAAGGAAGAGGCGAACTTGCTGAACCAGCACATAGCGATTTCTCACTCTATTTTGGAGGATCCTCTTCTTTTCACGACTTTGGGTTATCCGATTGCTTTATTAATTTTCCCTCGTTTTTTCGTCGCCTTGTGCTTCGTGTGGGGACAAAAAATTTTGAAGTTTCGCCCCGCTGGGGAGAAACTACAAAATGTGAAAAGTTAAAAAGTAAAAATGAAAAACAGTGGATTAAAATTTGCATAGCAAATTTTATAAATAATCCACTTACGGCTTTAGCCGAAATCTTTATAATCTTTTAAATTCTTAAATCCTCGTTCAGAGAGAATTAAGAATTAAGAAGTAAGAATTGTGGTCAGATAATCGCCTGAAGGCAATTATCAAATAGATAATAAGAAAATTGACTTTGTCAATTTTCCACCAAAACTTTTACCTTTTACCTCTTACCTTTTACCTTTATAAAATTTGCTATGCAAATTTTATAAATTAACCACTTACGGCTTTAGCCGAAATCTTTATAATCTTTTCAATCATTCAATCATAGTTCAGACAATCTGATTAAAAGAAAATAGGCTCTGCCTATTTCCTATATAAGGTAAAAGGTGTGGTCAGATAATCGCCCTGCGATTATCAAATAATCCACTTACGGCTTGTCCGCAATCTTTATCATCTTTTCAATCATTAAATCCTAGTTCAGAAAATCTGATTAAAAGAAAATAGGCTCTGCCTATTTTCCACTATCGTTTTTCATTTTTCACTTTTCATTTTTAACGCGAAAGCCAAAAGCTTTCGCTTTTGCAATATTCTTTGTGCTTATTCGTTACAAATTTAATGAGCAAAAAGAACAAAAATAACACAAAGAGCAAGCTAATCCCAAAGCTTCGATTCCCAGAGTTTAAAGATAAACCACAGTGGGAAGTGAAGACGATTGGGGAGGTTACTACCAATGAAAGCTCTGCATTGATCCAAGGTGCATTAAACTTTGTAGATGAAGGCTACCCTGTATATGGAGCTGATGGTATTGTGGGAAATATCGACTTCTATCAACAAGAAGAACCCTATATATCAATTGTGAAAGATGGAGCTGTCGGTCGTATCGGACTACATCCAGCAAAATCTTCAGTCGCAGGAACATTGACTTATATTAAACCTGCAAACAAGGAATTGTATAATTTAGAGTTTCTATACTACCTGTTTCACAAAATAGACTTTTCATATTATAAAGTAGGTACTACTATACCACACATTTATTATTCTGAATATAGGTACAAAACCCTTCCCTTCCCTTCTCTTGCCGAGCAGGAGCGCATAGGAGCATTGTTTTCTACTTTGGACTCTTTAATACAAGCACAAAGCAAGGAAGTGCAGCTACTGCGCCTGCGGAAAAAAGGGCTTATGCAAAAAATGTTCCCCTACGAAGGCGAAACCACGCCCG
>JBHADY010000069.1:0-4839 GCA_041855325.1 Ignavibacteriota bacterium | reverse complement strand
TTGCCCACCTTCTCTTCTTTGAAGATTATGCTTTCCGTGTTCAGAGCAATGTTAAACTTAGGATCGCCCAGCTCACCATTTGCGACTACTGAGAGATCTCGGATATAGCCGATAATACCATCTAATTTCACATTTCCCATATTTTGCAATAGGGTGTCGACAGTGCTAAGGTCAACCTCGCTAATGCTGACTTTCATATTTTGGAAAGCCCCATTAATGTAATTCCCCGTTGCCGAGATTTTAGAAGAGTATTTATCCGTTAAGTCTAAGGAGTTAATAAGTATATTTCCCCTTAGATAATTTACGTCTATTACGCTGCTATTCCATAGCTCTAAGGAGTTGTTATATCTAAATCTTAGCGTATCGCTACGTAGCTTTATTCCTTCGTTAGTGATATCAAACTTAGATGAATTTTGCAAAAAGATAGTGCTATCCATATTGATATCCAGCTTGTATCGGAAGCCACCTTGGTCCATATTCAGCTGTATGAAAGGATCCATAAACTTCATTTGATTAAACTGCACTATTCCATTTCTGTGGAAGTTAAAATGCAGGGAGTCAATATAGAAGTTCTCGGTATTCGACTTCACTTGCATAGCCGCATCTACTTCTATGTTTGCAGCTTTAATGCTCATATCTTTGGCATATAGATGCAGATATTTTAAGTCTATGGTATCTATGGAGATAGTCGCCTCATTTTCCCTAATATCAGTATTAATCTTTAGTCGGAAATTAGAGTATACTTCTTGCTCTTTCAGGAAAATATTGATAATGGACAAGTCCTTAATATCCGCCGAGAGGGTGAAATCTGCTGGTTTCATATTTTCGTTATACTTTTTCTCTATGTATGAAACATCGCCCATTTTGCTTAATGTATTGTCTATGAAGTTAGACCACACCTTGCTCTGGTGAGCCCCGAATGACGCCAGCGATTCTATATCAAAATTACCGCTTAGATCTATATCTGCTAAGTCTGATTTAAGGAATAGGGTTTTCGTTTCGCTTTTAGTATCAACGAAGAGGTCAATTCCAAATGGCATAAGCGAGCGTTCTTGGTATATAAACTCTTCTATTTCGCCTTTTGCAGTAACGAGCATTTCCTTTCCGGCGCCCTCTCCGCTAATGGAGAAGCTGGCGCTTAAGTACTCAGCAGAGTTCGGGTTATCGGTCAGGGAGATGAGGTTTAAGCCTTTAGTGTTTATGGCTACATCATATTTAGGATTATTTATTTTCTTATAGTCCAAAGTCCCGGCTATATCAATAACAGGGGAGTTAGCGAAATACTCTCTTATATACTTAGATTGATAGTCCCGCAGGAGGACTATGTGCAGTTTGCTTAAATCCAGCAGACCGTGATTAGCATTGGCATTCAGCACGAGTGAATCTATAGAGTATTTATCGAAAGTAGATTTCTGTAGCTTCAGAGCTATATTACTCCTAAGTGTCTTATAATCAACACCCGTGCCTTTAGCGACTAAGCTACCATTTAGTCTGCTTGCGGGACTGGCATTATTCGTTATTTTACTTAAGTCTATGTATTGAAATTTAAGATTTGCATCATAAATTAACTCCTGCAGAAAAGTTAAATCCGCCACTCCTTTAAGATTTCCCAAAGAGCTAAGCGCATCTATATTTGCTTTCAGTGTTTTGGTAGTGCCATCGAATGAGAGCTTGCGAATATCGAAAATGTTAAAGTTCGGGATATTTTTGCTTATCTCTGGAGCGAGTATTTTATTCAGGTCATTTCTATATATGCGGCTATCGGCTAAGTCGCCAATATAGCGTATATTTGGCGTGGTGAAGTCAATTAGTTTGCCATTCAGCTTGATTGTGCTATTTTCCGGCTTCAGAGTCAGGTCTTTTATGTGTATTTCCTTAAAGCTACCATCGAAATCGCCCTCTATATCGAATTTCAGATTATCCCTTATAGGCGTATCAGCTATATATTCTATGTCCTTCTGCCTGATAGTGGATTCATATATTTTTAGTTTAAGCTTAGCTTTATTCAGCTTATCTTGGGACATCTCTTCTGTGAGCGATAAACCCTCTAGACTCGCCTTCAGGCTTATACTGCTGTAAGGAGTGGCTATCTCGAACTTATCCACGCTTATCAGTTTTTCGTCTAATTTAGTGTCTAAATATAGTTTATTCAGAGTGAATGTACTAACCTCGTCATAGCACTGCAAGTGGTGTATCTTTACCTTTCCGGTGAGGTATTTCGTGTTGAAATCGGCGCTAATCTTAAGGGCGAGGTCTCGCAGTTGTATGTTATCGAACTGCAGACGGTTCGGCTTGCGTGGAGCTTTATTGCTCTGCAGGCTCAGGGAGTCTATCATAGAGAATCTGCCATTATCCATTAGTAGCTCGCCTATGCGAATGAAGGTATTCTTCGGCTCTGTGGTGTCCGGCGGAGTAGGCGGGGCTATCTTAGTGAAGTTCCACTCACCCTTTGAATTACGCAATAGCTTTATATTCGGGCTGCGCAGGAATATATTATGCGCTATTATCCGCCCATCTATTATCTCTCTTAGATTCGGCTCGAGGTATAGGGTAGGCACACTGGCTAAAGTGTCGCCATCGGCGATTAGCCTTGCATCTAATACTTTGATGTTCGGGAAAGCAGAGAGATCAATATCTCCGACTTCCACCCTTGCCAATAGGCTGGAGTTTACTATATTCAGAGCTTGATTAATCACAAACGAACGCGATGCTGGTATCTGCAGAGCTATGACTAATATGATAACAAAGGCGATAATACCACCCGCCACCCAAAACAATAAGGAAAACAGCAAGGATAGCACTCTTGCTAACTTATTTTTGGGCTTTATTTCGCTTGTTTCTTGCATAAAATCGGGAAATTTGTTAATTTTATAAGCTAATTTACTTATGAAAATAAATTCATCTACTACTTATTAGACGGTAGAGACGAATAAATAGTCAAAATAATATTTTGAAATACGAAATGGAAAAGCACGAAATGGAAAAGCTAAAATTACGCCCAAGCTGGGACCAATTGTATATTACTATGTGCTATCTAATCGGAATGCGCTCTCTCGACGGGCATACGCACGTGGGAAGTGTCATCACTGACTCCGATAATGTGCTCGTGGCCACTGGATACAACTCCCTGCCTCGCGGAATTGAACTCGACACCGAAAGAACTCGTATCTCCCGTGAAAATGGAGAAAAGTACATCTGGATGGAACACGCCGAAAGAAATGCAATCTATAATGCAGCTCGCCGCGGCACCACGCTGAAAGGATGCAAGCTATACGTCCCATGGATGCCTTGCTCTGATTGCACTCGCGCTATTATTCAAACCGGAATAAAAGAGGTGATAGTCCACAAAAATGGACAAGACTTCTACGATAAACACACAAGCGGAAAATGGGACGAAGCATACGCCAAAACAAAGGCTATGTTCGCCGAGACCGGTACCACTCTGCGCTTCGTAGAGTGCAATATCATAGTGCCAGAAATATATATGAATGGGCTGTTCCACGACGCAGTGGAAACACTAAATAATAAAGATCAATAATTAAATAATAAAGACAAGTAGCTAACTTAGCCTCGTCTTTAATATTTTTTAATCTTTAGCGTCTACACAAGATTATGCTAATCCTTAGGTGTGTGTAATGTTCTTAAAAAAGCGAATAGAAAAATATAGGAATATGCAGCTTGCAAATAGCGCAGGCAGAATCGATGCACTAGATTTGTATCGATTCATCGCCATCGTGCTTATGATACAAGGGCATACTATTTTTGCTATCGCAGACCCAGCATACATAAGTAATGAGAATGTAGGCTGGGAAATATGGACTTTTATCCGCGGGCTGACAGCACCGATATTTATGATGATTTCCGGTGCGGTGAACGTCTTCGCTAATAAGCGTCTGCCTGATGGTCGCGTAGATAATAAAAAAGTACTAAAGAGAATACGAACTGCAGTTATCCTGCTCTTTACGGCATACATTGCTACTTTCCCGCTGGGAAGTCTGCGCTTTTTGGGTTCGTTTGACCATAATTATTGGCTATTCTTCTTCCAGACGAATATTCTGCATATCACGGCTGTGTGCCTTATAATATTGCAGATATTCCAAAAGCTCTCGAGGAATGATAAGCATCTATTTCGCTATTGCTTTGCTTATGCCAGCTTCTCGCTTGGTATAGCTTGGTTCGTGCAGATGGTCGATTGGTACAATATTCTGCCTATGTACTTAGCACCGTATTTATCGTATCAAGAGGGGGCGATTTATGCCTTGTATCCCGTTTCGGCATACTTCTTCTTTGGGGTGTGTGCGGGCGTCGTGCTTAGGAATACCACAAAGGATAAGCTATTTGATGTGATATTCAAAAAAGGCGTGCTACTCGGCTTGGCAATGCTTGCAGTTGGTTGGCCTGTTTATGAGATGCTCGATAAAGTGCATTATCCTTATTGCTCGGTGTCTTTGGTTAATCCGGGATTAATGGTTCTGCGAATGGGCATAGTGCTTATGGCATTTCCATTGGTTGTGATATTGCACGAAAAGATTAAGTCCCTCGCGTGGCTGTATCTCACTTTGTCGAAGAAGTCCTTTTTCCTATTCGTGGTGCATTTGATAGTCATATATGGTTGCGCTGCATTCTATGGCTTTAATCATATATGGGATAAGAACTTAAGCGGAGTTATGGTCTTTGTTGGTGCGTTTCTCGTCGAGGTGATTTCCCTCGGCTCAGCATATTTTTACGATAAGAGCGTTAAGTTTCTGCCTTCAGTGCGCTATGCTTACTTATCGCTGCTTATAATTACTGCATTTATAATTAATCTGGTGCAATATTAATCAGATTACTATCAATTAT
>JBHADY010000068.1:0-8535 GCA_041855325.1 Ignavibacteriota bacterium | reverse complement strand
GGTCTTTCTAAATTCTCAAAGATTGACTTAGATAAAGTTAACACTGGTAAAATCGCTAGTGCATTCGCTTACGTTTCTGATTACTCTGAAGGTTTCAGCGGTCAAGCAAGCACTAAAGACTTAGAAACATTATTCCAAATGATTCACCTCTATGCTACTGATCTTAGAATGGACAAAGCTGCTTATGATAGCTGGGTAGAAAAAGTTATCCCTTCTCTAAAGAGCAAAGGTAGCACTCAGGATGATATCTTCAGAGATTCTGTAAGCTTCATCTTATCTAATCACCACTACCGCTCTCGTCCATTAACTTTATCAATTCTTAACGAAGGAAACTACGATAGAGGTATGCAAATCTTCAAAGAAAGATTCAGCAATGCTGGTGACTTCACTTTCTACTTAGTTGGTGACTTCGATCCTGCTACTGTAAAAGCTTATTTCGCTAAGTACATTGGTTCTCTTCCAGCTGGTAACAAAGAAAAATATAAAGACTTAAACTTCTCTTACCCATCAAAAGCTTCTAAGACTATCATTAAAAAAGGTACTGATGACAAAGCTCACATTAGATTAACTATCCCTGGTAACTTCGAAAGTACTCCAAAGAATAGATACGTCCTCAGCGCAATGAGCGATGCAATCGAAATTAGATTAATCGAAACTATCAGAGAAAAACTTGGTGCTGTATATTCTCCTGGCGTTTGGGTGGAAACACACAAAGAACCAAAAGGACGCTATGCTTTCAATATCGATATCATCGTTGCTCCGAAAACTGTAGACCAAGTAGTTAAAGAAATCGTTAAAGTTATCGATGCTTTCAAAGCTAAACCAGATGAAGAAGCTGCTGACAAAGTAAGAAAAGCTGACCTCAATGGTCGCGAAGTTAACTTAAAAACTAACGGTTACTGGATTTCTTCTCTTGCTTCTCGTATGAACAACAACGAACCACTTGAAGGTATCCTCGAAGTAGATAACACTATTAAATCTACTACAGCTAAAGAACTTCAAGCTGCAGCTAAGAAATACTTAGATACTAAGAAGATGATCCAAATTATTGCAATGCCTGAATAAGCCTTGCATTAATACTCATCCAAATAAACGAAAAAGCTAAGCCTTCAATTATGGGCTTAGCTTTTTTGCTATAATAAGTAAGCTATATTTTTTATTGTATATTTTGTATTATTTAGTTAATTTAGGATTTTGCAAATTATAATAAGACAAGCATTCATATATAATGAAAACTATAGCTATATATCCAGGAACATTCGACCCAATCACCAATGGGCACGTGGACGTAATGCAGCGTGCCGCTAAGATGTTCGACAAAGTTATACTACTAATAGCAATAAATTCAAGCAAAAAAAACGTATTCACAGAAGAAGAACGGAAGGAAATGGCACGCGTTGCTCTTTCCCACATCCCAAACGTAAGTGTAGATTTCTCTGACGGGCTCACAGTAGATTACGCAAAACAAGTTGGCGCAAAGGCTATCATTCGCGGGATTCGCGCCGTTAGTGATTTCGAATATGAATTCCAAATCGCACTAATGAATAAAAAGCTCTATCCAGATGCTGATACCGTTTTCTTCGCACCGGACGAAAAATATACTTATCTTAACTCTACTATAGTACGCGAGTTGGCACGCTATTCAGAAGACTTAACTGACTTCGTTCCAAAGAACGTAGCAGAGGAATTAAAACTCAAATTTCATAAATAATACACTCCGAGCAATGCCCAAATTCAGCAAAAAAATATTTTTCCTCTTTGCTTTCCTTGCACTCTTGGCTTGTAGCTCATCTGTGCGCTTTGCTTCAAACCCCATGGCTTCGAAGGAGATAGCTATGCGCAATGAAAAGACTGTTGAAAGACCTGCGGGCAGCAAGTTCACCTCTAAAGCGGCTATTCCACCGCCGGAAGCAAGCTCCAGCAGCAGTGATACCTTCGATAGTGGCTTCGCTTCTTACTATGGGGACGGATTCGATGGGCGCAAGACTGCCTCTGGCGAAGTCTTCGACAAGAGCAAGCTTACCGCGGCGCATCGCACTCTGCCTTTCGGCACTAAAGTATTGGTTACGAATATGAAAAACGGACGCAGCGTTATCGTAACGATAAATGATAGAGGACCATTCAAAGCGGGGAGGATTATTGATTTATCCGAGGCAGCAGCTCGCCAGCTGGATATGATACAAAGCGGAGTGGTGATGGTGGAAATTAGAATTGTGAAATAATTTTGCACATTCTACAATATTATTTTATGGTCGCTAAAGCCCATTATTTATGGTACTTTGCTAAGAAATTAGACGAATAGAAAAAAAAATATTGTACAATATTGAAATATTTTTCGTAATATTGCATACCAAAATTGTTTTTTATTAATAACAGATAGGTTCTTATTGAATTAATAACTACTTTTTTATTTATTTAGTATTTATGTGATAATATTTTCAGTATCAGTTTGCGAGATTCCAGTTCGCGTTTCTTAGTGGCAAGATGAAAGCAAACTATACGGAAAGGTATAATGAAATTACTTCAGCAACAATTAGAACAACTGTTTAAGACTGACAGAAAGAAGTTCCTTGGTTTTATTCGCCAAAGAGTACGCAGCCAGGAAGAAGCAGAAGACATTTTGCAAGATGTTTTTATGAACGTACTTGCAGCTTCAGTTAATCAGAAAAAGCCAATAGAAAACATTGGTTCTTGGGTGTTTACTGCTGTGCGCAATAGAATTATTGATTCTTATCGCAAGAAACGAGCCGAATCTTTTTCTGATCTGCAGGGTCCTGGTCAACACAATGAAGACTTCAACGATGCCTTCGAGAATTTCTTAAAGGATAACTCCAGCAATCCTGATAATGATCTACAGAGAGAAATAATCTGGCGAGAGCTCAATAATGCGCTTAATGAATTACCAAAGGAACAGCGTTTAGTCTTCGTATTGAATGAATTTCGAGGAGTGTCATTTAAGAAAATGTCAGAAAAGTCAGGTATAAATATTAATACTTTACTTGCTCGAAAGCGTTATGCGGTTCTTCACTTGCGTCGCAAATTGAAGGATTTATACGATGCAATGAATGATAATTAAATATACACGAGGCGGCTAAACTTTTTAGTCGCCCTTATTTTATATAGCTATTTTCTATTTTAAAAGATATTATGGACTATCAAATACTTATCGTTGGGGCGGGGGCAGTCGGTTTGGCAATAGCAAATACGCTTGCAAAAAACGGACTTTCCTGCCTTGTGCTTGAAGAGAATAGTTCTTTCGGAATGGAGACAAGCTCTCGCAATAGCGAGGTCATTCACTCGGGAATATACTATCCCGAAGCATCTTTGAAGTCGCGTCTGTGCATACGCGGGAATGCTATGCTATATGAGTACTGCGTCCGCAAGAGTATCCCACATAAGAAAATAGGAAAGTATATAATCGCAAGCGACGAAGAGGAGCTGTCCAAACTTAAGAGCATTTATTCTTATGCAAGTTCAATCGGAGTGCCTGGGCTTTCATTTCTTGATTCTGAGGCTATGCACCAGCTCGAACCAAATATCATTTGCACAGGTGCTATGCTCTCCGAAAGCACAGGTATTATCGATAGCCACGCCTTATTGCAATCGCTATTTGATGATGCTAGCTCTGCAGGAGTGGATTTCGCATTTAAGCATTCCTTCCTCAGTGCCGAGAAAAGCGCCGATCTATATACTGCTAATATCAAATGCGGCGAGGATATTTTCTCAGTAACTTGCGAGTATATAATCAATTGTGCTGGCTTGCGCAGCGACAAAGTAGCCGAAGCTATGGGTATTGATATTGATAAGTATAACCTTAGATTGAACTACGCAAAGGGTTGCTATTTCCGCATTCGAGGATATAAGGACATAGCAAAGCGATTGGTCTATCCCGTACCTCCCGTTCATAAGCGCAGCTTGGGCATACATCTTACTATAGAACTAAATGGCGAATTTAAGCTTGGTCCTGATGCGGAGTATATAGATAACTCTTCCCCTTCTTATGATGTGCCAGCCTGTTTGAATGAGAAATTCTATTCTGCAGCGAGTAAGTATATTCGAGGCTTAAGCATAGAACAGCTGCACCCAGACCAAAGTGGCATACGCCCGAAACTTCAAAAGCCCGGCGAGGACTTCCGTGACTTCTACATAGAAGAGGAAAGCTCCAAAGGCTTAGCAAACTTTATAAACTTAATCGGTATTGAATCTCCCGGTCTTACCTCCTGCTTGGCAATAGCAGAATATGTGCAACAATATATTAATTAGTATGAAAGTTAGTGGCTTTTCATTCGTTAAGAATGCAATAAAATACGACTATCCAATAATCGAAGCGATTACTTCCATCCTTCCCATCTGCGATGAGTTCATCGTTGCGGTGGGCGATTCCGAAGACGATACTCTTTCGCTTATTCAATCCATAAACTCGGATAAGATAAAGATAATCAATACTGTGTGGGACACCACGCGCGAAGGCGGACGAGTCCTCGCACTCGAAACGGACAAAGCTCTCGCCGCCGTGGCAAAGGATAGCACTTGGGCATTCTATATACAAGGCGATGAAGTTATGCACGAGAAATATCACGACACCGTGCTTTCAGCTATGCAAAAGTATAAGGACTCGCCCGAAGTAGATGGTCTTCTCTTCCGCTATAAGCACTTTTATGCTTCGTATAAGTATTTAGTGAATAGCACTTCTGCCTATGATAGGGAAATTCGCGTGATACGTCCGCACCGAGGAATATACTCATATCGCGATGCGCAGGGTTTCCGCAAAGGAGATAATCAAAAGCTGAAAGTGAAGGAAATTGATGCGGAGATCTATCATTATGGTTGGGTGAAGCCACCGCAAACTATGCAAAGCAAACAAGAGAACTTCAATAAGCTGTGGCACGACGACGAATGGATTGAACAAAACGTCCCAAAAGTCGCTGAATATGACTATTCGCAAATAGATAGCCTAAGCCTGTTCGAGGGGACTCATCCACAAGTTATGCAAAAGCGTGTGGATAACTATAAATATGACTTCCGCTATG
Source organism: Ignavibacteriota bacterium (assembly GCA_041855325.1). Taxonomy (GTDB): domain Bacteria; phylum Bacteroidota; class Ignavibacteria; order Kapaibacteriales; family UBA2268; genus CALLXS01. The sequence goes on along the minus strand of JBHADY010000068.1, from coordinate 3,505 downwards.
ATATGCGACACAATAAAGTAAAGCCGAAAGAGAGAATCAAACGCATATTCAAAAGCATAGGCATTAACCTAAGTTATAAGAATTATATAAAGATATAATATTATTTACTATCTACTGAAACGCTTGCCGTGGGTCTTCTGAAGGATTTCCACGCTTTCCATTTTTATCTGTGGTGGGACAAAGCCAATTGGCGCTGGAGCAGTGGTTTCTATATACTCATAGCCGGAATTGTCCACGGTATGCTTGGCAGTGGATTCTATTCCCACAGCGCAATGTTTATCTCCTTCGAGCAGGATTATCGCAGCGCCGTAATTCATTCTCCTTAAAAGAGATACGAGCAGTATGCTTTTGTCCGTACAAACGCCTTTGTTCTTATATATAGTCTCATAGTGAAAGTATAGTTCTGTGTCGGCATCCCAATGTTCGTTAATTATCTTTTTGGCTTTTACAGAATCATAGTCTATATACTGCACGAAGGCAGATACGAACTGCGGCATTTCCTCTTGGCTTATCTTATGCTTGCGGGCTAGGGCTTCTAACTTACGCATTATCATAGAGATAAGGTTATCATTATCCTTAATATTCATAAACTTACCGATAGCAAAATCCTTAGTTATGAGTAAGCGTTTATCGCTATTCTTGTAGTATTCATAAGTCCTGGAGTTCAGGATTAAGTCCATAGAATACTCTTTATTATTGTATATCCACTTATATGTTTGCTTGCTGATTTGCCCATACAGAGATGTTCCGAACATCATCAGCAAGAGGAGTATGTATATGACTTTGCTTATTTTTTTCACGTTTAAATTTTATTAAGTTATATATATTTACTATTTTTGCATAATGTACGCAGACGTATACGATATAGATAAGTAATTAGTTTTATATAAATCAATAGGTGGAATACTTAATGGATACAGAACCTACTTTCCAAACCAAGCTCCCCGATAATGCTTATCGCGAGCTAAAAGCAGGAGAAGAGTATTATCCAGTACTGCCAGCCAATTTCACTCCGCAGGAGGTAACTCCATACTCTGTGGTAATTGGTATTCTTATGGCTATTATATTCTCTGCTGCGGCTGCTTATTCCGGACTGAAAATCGGTCAGGTGTTTGAAGCGGCAATCCCTATTTCTATTATTGCTGTTGGGCTATCCACTGCACTAAAGAAGAAAAACTCTCTTGGTCAGAATATCATTATTCAGTCCATCGGTGCAACTTCCGGCGTTATCGTAGCTGGTGCTATTTTTACTATTCCGGGTCTTTACATACTTCAAGCAAAGTATCCGGAAATAGAAGTTAACTTCCTTCAAATCTTCCTTTCGTCCTTATTGGGCGGTTTCTTGGGAATTCTCTTCCTTATTCCTTTCCGTAAGTACTTCGTGAAGGATATGCACGGCAAATTCCCATTCCCAGAGGCAACTGCCACTACTGAAATCCTCATCACAGGAGAAAAAGGCGGCAAACAAGCAGGCATTCTTATCTCCAGCGGTCTTGTTGGCGGTATATTCGAATTCCTCTTCTCCTCTATGAAGCTATGGGCTGATACCATCACTACTCGTATGATTCCAGCCGGACAGTACATAGCTGATAAGTATAAGCTCGTATTCAAGATGAGTGTTAGCCCGCTGGTATTCAGCTTTGGATACTTAGTTGGTCTTAAATTCTCCCTTATCATTACTTGTGGCTCTTTGCTTTCTTGGTTTATCTTCGTTCCTCTTCTGCACTCCATTACTGGTAGTACTGTAGTTGATGGAGTTAATCCTCTCAACGCAATGAGCGCAGAAGAAATCTTCAAGCTTTATGTTAGACCAATTGGTATCGGTGCTATCGCTATGGCGGGTATTATTGGTATTATCAAATCTTCCGGTGTCATCGGCTCTGCATTTAAGCTTGCCGTTAATAGCATTGGCGGAAAGAAAACTACTGTAGACCCAAGCAGCGAAACTCGCACGCAAAAGGATATGAAGATGTCCCTCATTATGCTTTACTCTTTACTAGTAATTGCTGCGGTATTCGTTTTCCTTCTTTTCGGTGTGAATATCACTCCTATGCAGGCTGTGATAGCACTTGCGACTATAGTTGTTATTGCGTTCCTCTTCACTACTGTGGCTGCGAATGCAATCGCTATCGTTGGTTCTAACCCTGTGTCTGGTATGACACTTATGACGCTTATCATTTCTTCATTTATACTCGTTACTGCTGGTTTAAGCGGTCCTATGGGTATGGTGAGCGCCCTTGTTATTGGTGGTATCGTTTGTACTGCACTTTCTATGGCTGGTGGTTTCATCACAGACTTAAAGGTGGGCTATTGGCTTGGTACTTCCCCAATTAAACAAGAAAAATGGAAATTCCTCGGTACTGCTTTCTCTGCAGCTACAGTGGGATTAGTTATCTACGTACTCGCTCAGGCTTACGGTTTCGTGAATACTCCTGCTACTCCAGATCCACTCGTTGCTCCTCAGGCGAACGCAATGGCTGCTGTTATCGAACCGCTTATGCTCCCTGGCGCAGAAGTTAACTGGATGCTCTATATAGTTGGTGCTATTCTCTCGCTTATTACTACTTGGCTCGGCATTTCTCCATTGGCATTTGCTCTCGGTATGTTCATTCCGCTTGATTTGAACACTCCTCTCGTGGTTGGCGGTTTGCTATCTCACTTCTTAGGCAAAGCTAAGAATGGCGACGAACAACTCGCAAAAGCCCGCACTCAACGCGGAACGCTCATCGCATCTGGCTTTATCGCTGGTGCTGCGCTCTTCGGTGTGGTGGGTGCGTTCTTACTGTTCTTCGGAATTAACCCAAATATGAATGTATATCCCGAAAATACAAATGCCCCAGAAGTTGTTGGTCTTATCGCTTTCGCAGCGCTAATTCTTTACTTCATATGGGACACTAAACGCGCCAAAGCATCAGACGCAGAGTAATTTCACATTACATTAACACTATAACACGAAAAGCTATCTCTTGCGAAAGGGATAGCTTTTCCTTTACATTTTAGTACATACAAAAAAAGCAAGCCGTGATAGCTTGCTTTCTATTTGTGGGCCCGGAGGGACTTGAACCCCCGACCGACGGATTATGAGTCCGTTGCTCTAACCGACTGAGCTACAGGCCCCCTTTTGTATTCTGAACACCGATTGCCCGGTATTCAGAATACAAAATTACGGCTTTTTAGTGTATTTACCAAATATTTTTTGGTATGTACTGTTATTTCTTCACAAATTTATGCATCACGTAGTTCAGTTTTATGTAATATACCCCGGCTGGCAGCTCGCTTATATCTATCTTAGCAGCTGGAGAGAGGATTTTCACTTGGTCTAAACTTGAGTTGTATATTTCAATATCTGTGATGAGTGTCTCGTATTCTGGTATGTTCAGAATATTATCAGCTGGGTTAGGGTATATGTTAAACACCTTCATCGTGCCTTCGCTTACGCTGGAAGTGCCTTTGTAATCGCCTTGCGGATAATACTGTATGCTCCAATTCTTAGCTTTCGCTTTCT
>JBHADY010000067.1:0-5579 GCA_041855325.1 Ignavibacteriota bacterium | reverse complement strand
ACGCTAAATTCTATGATCAAACTGAAGGTGGCGCTACTGAATGGCTATGGGACTTCGGCGATGGAACTACAAGCACTGAAAAGCACCCTGTGCATCTCTACAGAGAATGCGGTAGCTACACTGTGTCTCTCTTCGTTAAGAAAGATGGATTAGAAAGCAAAACTACTAAACAAAGATATATTTCTGTACATAGAGGTAACCTAAGTGGTCTTTATGTGAAAGATGAAATCGAGCTTATCGATACTACTGCAAACGTTATGGCTGTGGATTTAGTACGCAACGCAGATAACACAAGTGTTACTTTCGATGTTAGACACGAAGATATAGCTTCTGGTAAGCTAACTGGTAAAGTTGCATTCTTTGAACCTAGGAAGAGTGATGATAAAGCTCCTATTAACTTCTATACTCTTCCTGAAGCAGTATATAATAAAAATATACTGAAATTCATTACTCCTGTGCGAGATAATCAATTCCAATATATTTCTCAATATAGGATCGGTGAAAATGATAACTTTGCTGTGTATAATGCTGGCTTAACTGGAAATATGAAGAGCTTAGTTCAGAAGTATGAAATGAAGCTTAAGATGACTCCAGTTGCACTCGCTAATTTCGATGGCGAAATGGTCGGAGCATTAACTATGAGAGATAGCTCATTAGTGCTTACTTTCGTTAATAAAGATGGCGTTGGCATTATGAATGAAATCTTCAAAGATAAGCCAATATCTAATAAAAGATTACCTATCTTACAAATGAAAGATAAGAACTATATGCTTATCTATAAGCCAGAAAATGAAAATATGCAGTATGTAATTTTCGATAAACAGCTTAATATCGTGAAGACTAATTACGTAGTTGATAATGTATTATATTATCCTACTGCAGCTTATACAGATGCTGATGGCAATATAGTGCTTACTGGCGAAAAGAAATTCAACGCTGAATTAGAAGCTATCACTAATTACATTGCTAAGTTTGATCAAACTATGAATTTGATATTCGATAAGGAATTCACTGCTACTTTCAAAGTTACAGGTATTACAGAGCTTATTCGTCGTTGGAATCAAAAGTCTTATGTATGCTCTGGTCAAATCGAAGGACATTGCGCTATTGCTGGTTTCTCTGCTGAGGGCGATATCACAATGAAAAACAAACTTACAAATAGAAAAGGTATCCTGAACCAAGTAGTAAGAGTAAATGAGAATGAATTAGTATTCGCTGGTACTATCTATTCTAATGTGGCAGATAGATTGAACTTCTATGCTATGCATATGCACCAAGAAAACTCATATTCTGACGTGGAAGATAGCGAAGTGGATAACTCATTGAAGATCTATCCAAACCCAAGCAATGGTATAATCTCTACTAATGATATGGAAATTTACTCTTTGAAAGTGTTCGATCAAGCAGGAAAAGTGGTATTCGAAATCGGCAACCCAGCTGAAGCTATATTCGATTTATCATTCCTGAATAACGGATTCTACACATTAGTTATTAATACTCCTGCGGGAGCAAAAGTAGGTAAATTAATAATTGCAAAATGATGAGTGATTTATTTGCTAAACTAAAATCATATAAAGGACAACTTCCCGGAGCCATTGCACACTATGCAATGGCTCCGAAATTAAAGGGAGGCTTCTACAGAGAAATGCAGGCTAAAGAACATAGCAGGCAGAGCGCTGTTGCCCTTTTATTATATGAAAATAACAATGTTCCACAGATTTTGCTCACTCGTCGTAGCTTAGAGCTGAAGCACCACCCCGGACAGCTTAGCTTCCCCGGTGGAAAGATAGAAGATGGCGAAACACCAAGCCAAGCGGCTATTCGCGAGACGAGGGAAGAAGTGGGCATTAAAGAAAGCGATATCGAGTTCCTTATGCAGCTGTCTAAGATATACGTTGATAGAAGCGATAATTTGATTAGTCCTTTCGTATATAGAATTACAAACCCGAAGATATTGATAGAGAAGTCCGAGGTGGATTCATATTGCTTTGTGGATTTATCGAACTTCCGAAAGGATAATATAAAGCATGAAGACCAGGAAATGGAAGGCAAACAGATAGATGTTCCATTCTGGGAAGTGGATTGCTCTGTGTCTCTTTGGGGTGCAACAGCTATGATTTTGAACGAACTTGTCGAAGTCATATCAACTTTAAAATAATAAACAGACTTTTTGCCCGTTTAAGTGTCTACTACGATACACTAACATAGAATTTGCATAATATGAGCGATAGACGTGATTTTTTGAAGAAAGTGTTTACTCTCAGTATCTTCTCTGCAGCTGCTCCGAGGATACTTCTGGGAGAACTACAACCAACTGAAATACTAGAAGATAAAGATGGGAATAAGCTTCAAGATGTATATCACTTAGATCTTGAGCAATATCCCGATCTAATGGAAGATTATGGTTGTATAGAGCTTGAGTTGAGAGATAGAGAGGACGCTCTCCGCACTTTATATGTTACGCGTGTCCCGGAAGAGCTAAGCGATGTTGGTTTTAGCGTATTATCAAATATATGTCCGCACGAACATATGTTAGTGAATCCACTTCATCCTGATGAGCATACATTTGAATGCACGGGACACGGCTCTATATTCGATGTATTTGGCAATTGGGTGTCGGGTCCGGCAGCACAAAGACTTACTGATTATACCGTTGTTGGTTGGGAACCGGGGGATAGATACGTCCGCATTATTATTGATTTCTTTAAGAACTCTGTCGAGAGCGATGCACTGCATTCTTATATGAGTAGGAACTACCCTAATCCTTTCGCAAATAAGACTACGCTAAGATATGGCATAGATAAAGATGCCACTATTTATTTTACGGTGTATGATGTATCTGGAAGGAAGCTGATAACTACCTCAGAGCAATTCTTATCAGCGGGTGATTATGAATATCATCTTGATATGAGCGGATATCCAATTGGTAAGTATATAGCGAGAATGAATATGAATGGCGCTTTCGTGAAATCCATAACACTTAATAAAGAAAGATAGTTATGAAAAGGCGTGATTTCATAAAAAGCGGGGTAAAGACTTTGGGCGTATGCACTTGCGCTGGCACATTGGCGACTATGCTTAATTCTTGTGAATTCTATTCAGAGCTTCAGCCGATGAATCAGTCTATTACTAAAGTTGTGAATTTAGATACAGATATTGATTATGCTGCAAGTGGCGTAAAAAAGGAGAACTTCGAGAATCGTCCCGGTTATGGAGTAAAGGTGCGCTTTAGCGATGCAAATTATGGTATTCCTGTTATCATTGTGCGCAAGAGCGACGAGGAATATGTGTGTTTTTCTTCGCTTTGCACTCACGATAATTGCTTCGGCGATGATGTTACTGTGCCAAAGGGATACTTTGAGAATAAGCCCTCTTTGAAAAACTACCGAATGATTAAGTGCAATTGTCACGGCTCTCTATTTGATCCTTGGGAAGGTGGAAAAGCGATAGAGGGTCCGGCAGAGAAACCACTTAAGCAATTTCTTACAGAATTTGATAATAATACTAGAAATTTAAAGATTTTTTTCTAATTTCTGTTTTTTTCTTGTTTTTATTTGTAAATTATAGTAAAAATTACTATTTTGCAAATTGCTTTTTTGCACGAAAAAGAAGCGAAAATAATTATATATCGTACATATTTTACATAGTATTACAATGGAAATTTCTAAACAGATTCAAGACGAAATCAATTCAAGACAAAGTGGTATGTGCGGAGTTTGCGGACGAGTGATAGATGAGATCGATGGTGCTACAAGAGAATTTATAGTACTAAATTCACAAGAAATAGCTACTCCTAATACTAATAATAGTGTGCAAGTGTGCAACTATTGTATGCCAGAAGTTAATAATATGACCAAGGGGAAGGACTACTTCCTGAAGAAGTATTCTTTCCCACGTGCTGGCTTCAATAATTATTCTGATGAAGACAAACTGAATGATTTCAAAGATGAAGTAGAGAAAACTCTATCTTTCATAGAAACATCTAATGACCTAAGAACTTCAAGAAATAAGCTTAATGAAACTATTAACACCCTGCGTACTCTTAAATTCCCAAAAGATATTTACGAAGAGTTTAACTCCAAATTAAGCACTAAACTAACTGATTTAATCGATAGCCAAAAAGCTCAATACGTTAAAATGGAGCAATCTCAGAAGGAAAACTTCGAAACAATTAAAGCTAAATTAGATGAAGTCTATAAAGAAGTAATACAAGAACATTTAGACGCTGAAACTATAAAACAAGTTAGGGAAAAGCTCATCACTATTCAAAACGAGATGAACTCACTCAACTTGATTAAAGACAATAAAGATGAATTGTTAGCTAAATTCACTGAAGCATTCTCTATTTTAAGCACTAAACAAGCTGAAGACAGAGAAAGATACGAAATGGAATGCAGTGAAAACTACCTGACACTGAAACCAGTGGTGGAAGCAGCAATTGAATTCGCTATGAACCACCCAATCTTCCGCGAAGGAAAGCAAAAACTTATTGAAGCTCAGTCTAAATTCAAAGGCTTAAAGCTGAAGAAAGACAATAGAGATGAGCTGTATAATAAGCTACAAGAAGCTTTCACTATCGTGAAGACAAGACAAGACGAAGAACGCGAAGTTTTCGACAAAGAAGCTGATATTAACTACGAAAAAGTTAAACCAGTTATCGAAGAAGCTATTAATATAGCTGATAATGCCGTTAATTTCAAAGAAGCACGTGCTACATTAGTTGATGCTCAGGCTTCTATCAAAGTACTTAAGCTCCGTAAAGATGCACGCGAAGGTTTCTTCGATGCTATCCGCGAGGCATTCAATAGACTTAATGAAAGACAGTCCGCTGAACGCGAAGTATTTGATAAAGAAACAAGCGAAAACTTCGAAAACATCAGCCTAAGACTGCAAACTATCGAAGCAGAATTAAACGACGACCCAGAATTCAATAGGATTAGAGACTTATTAATCGCAGTGCAAGCTGACGTGAAGTTACTTAACTTGCGCCACGAGCAAAGAAATACATCTTTCAATAAGATAAGAGAACTCTTCGCTATGCTCGATGAGAAGAGAAAGATTTATCGCCAAAATAAAGCTGCTCAAAGAAGCACAAGATTAATCGGCGTGAGATCTAATCTTTTAAGCCGTATTAATCGCTTGGAAGAGTCTATCACTTTCGATATTAACTCTCTTAACTTCCAGAAGGAAAAACTTCAGAAATTCGCAGAAAATGAAGATCCTAAAGTAATAGCAGAAACTAATGCTAAGATTAATATGTTTTCTGAACGCGTGAAAGAAAAAGAAGATAATATCGCTGATCTTAAGAAACGCTTAGAAGACGTGGAAAGAGATATCAATAACATTAAAGCTCCAGTAGCAGAAGCCGCTCCAGCTGAAGCTCCAAAACAAGAAGCAAATGATACTCCCGCAGAAGAAGCAGCGCAATAAGCAAGAATAATGATAAGAAAGAGGGCTATCCGGACTTTCGGGTAGCTCTTTTTGTATTTGCTCAGATGTAAGTAAACGAAAAAAGGCTCCCCGCAAATGGGAAGCCTTTTCTTTAATCATAGTGATTATTATATTTTGTTTTCTTTTTT
>JBHADY010000066.1:0-5085 GCA_041855325.1 Ignavibacteriota bacterium | reverse complement strand
CATCGTTTTGGGGTCATATTCGATAACCCCTCCCAGAGAGTCTTTCAGGGAGTGTAGGTGGTAGTATAATACGTACAGCCTTTTTAGCTTGTCGTTATATTTAATCTCGCAAGGATTTTTCCCGCAAGGGACTTGTCTTGTCTGGAGATTAGTACGAGTATCAATCACGGATATAGTAGAAGCTCCGGGGAGTTTCTGCAAGTAATCTCCGTATCCTGAATTCACGACATAGACGTAGTTTCCGTCGCCGCAGAGTTGTTCTGGGGCTGGACCCACGGGTATGCTATCCTGATATCGCGTCATCGTTTTCGGGTTTATTCTATAAACACAGCGATACCTCAGGCTTGTAACGTATGCAGTAGTATCATTTAACATATAGATATGTCGGGGATCAGAATGCTCGGTAAGCTGCAGCCTGCCGAGGCTTTTTCCGGTTTTCAGGTTGATTTTTTCTATGATTGCCGGTGTCGTAATGACTACTATCATCAGCGAGTCTTTTATTATGGCATTATTTGCCGTATCGCCGAGTTTATAGCCATTTACATCTTTGAAATATGTCAATACCACTTTCCCGTTTTTTGGATTTATCTTGCAGATAGCAGAGTTATCCTGCTTCCACAAGCCTTCGCACAGCACGTAATAGCCATTCACGTTATCGTCGAAGACCTTAAGGGGAGCGGTTGGTTCTTGCACGCAGGCAACGAATGCCAATGGCAGGAGCAACAGTAGTTTATATATTGACTTTAAAGTATTCAATTGTCTTGTTATTATTAATAGTTACAAAGTATATTCCGCTGTGAAGATTAGCCATAGTCGCATCATAATTCTGCGAAAAATCTTCCGCCACGATTTGACCATTCACATTGTATATTACGAGCTTAGCGTCGGGGTTATTCTTCAAGTAATCTCTGAAGTTAATGCCTTGAGCGAGCTGTTCAACTGAGGATTTAGTCGATTCATAGTTAATGCCCACCACTGCGTTCAGGTCGAAGCCGGATAGCGTTCCATCAAAGAGTGGATGGTCTGGGTGCATTATTAATTCAGTAACATCTTTTATTCTAATGTAGTTAATGGCTTTAAGTCCCACTTTTTCTAAGTCGAAGTGGTCGCCGCCACTTTGCAGTATCTCTTTATCGACCATATTGCCGTAAGTCGGCTTCATTCCGGCGCAGCCTTCCATAGTTTCCTTATTCCAAGGGAATTCCACAAAGTCAACGCCATTTTCACTAACTGAAACCGCAGCCGGCTCTACGAAGTATCTTTCTGTTATTTCGCTATAGAACACATTTTCATATATTATGAAGTCAGTTCCTGGACCGTCTATAATTCTATAGTTTTTGAATCCAACGGTAATTTCACCGTTTAGTCCGAGGGACATCAAGTGTTTTGGGTCAGCGCAAGGCACAGTGGAATCCGCCCTTACGTCTGGTTTTTGGAATATGTTCTTCGGATAGAACTTTGGGTCTTGTCCGAAGCTTTGACCAGTCCCTTTTGTGAAATTATAAACAGTATCAATAGTGATGAAATTGTTCTCTGCTTTCAGATAGCTGATAGCAGAAAGTATAACCAAAAAGATTAATAAAACTCGTAGTACTTTTCTCATAATTGTTTTCCTAAGTCTTTAATTTCTTCCTAAGTCTTTAGTTAATAAGTTGTTGTGAGTAATTAAAAGTCTAAGTTTATTCCTACTCTGAATACTCTTCCCGGCATCGGGTAGTTAAGTATCATTTGGTAGTTTTTATCCAAAATGTTCTTTAGTTCGAACTGCAGTCTATAACTCATATCAAAGAAGCTGAATTTATAGAACACAGCTGCGTTTAGGATTAAGTAGTTGCCCAGCATAGAGTCGTATGTATTATCTGGCAGAGCGAACCTGTGCGAACTATACTCTGCATTGCCCTGAAGTGCGATTCTATCAGATAGATTCAGGTTCAGCGTAGAGTTTATTATCTCCTGCGGTGTGTAAATAATGTACTTTCCGTACGAGAATGAGTTCTCCGATTTATCAATCACCTCTTGGCGCGTATATGCGAAGCTGAAATCGACCATTCCGCTGAATAGATGCAGGTTCAGCAGCGCTTCAATGCCTTTTGTTTCCACTAAGCCTATGTTCATCGCTGTCCAAGAGATAGTATTCTTCGGCACGCTTACGATTTGGTCTTTAGTCCTTATAAAGTAAGTACTTAGCTCGAGTGATATATACTTACTATATCCCACAGTGAATGCCAAGTCGAAGGAGTGCGACTTCTCCGGCAGCAAGTCCGAAGTGCCATAGTTGTAATAATACAGCTCATTAAACGAAGGCATTCTGAAGTTTCGAGAATATCTGAACTTGCTTGTTATCGGGAACATATTTTTGCTATCGAATGCACTATTATGCAGGAAAGCAATAGCATAAGAATATGCCGGAGCAAAAGTATTATACAGCTCCACTCTAAACGATGGGGCTATGGATAGCATATCGCCATTTGTGAAGTATATGCTTTTATCAAGTATATTAGCGAAAGATAGATTGTGCCTAAAGACGTGTCTATCAACGCTTGGATCGAGCATATCACCCTCTAAAGTAGAGTAGGTATAATCTAGATTTGTATTCAGCTTGAACCAATCGCCTTCGTAAGTATTAGCTGCGAGCATAGCGAACTCAGTATTTTGAAATTCCGCGTGGTCCAGCTCGGCGATAGCATTCGGCTGAGCATCATCATATACTTGCTTATTGTGCTTTGCAACGAGGGTAACTTTAAGGAAATCCTCCTTGCTAAGCGCAGAATTATATGATAGATTATTGAACGAGGAGAGATCACTCAGCGTAGCGAATTTAGACTCTAATCTATTCTGCACTACGGCTCCCGGCACTCCGCGTAAAGTGTAAGTATTTATAGTCTTAAAGCTAATATACTTATCTATATCTATCATATATCCGGAGTTTAAAAACAGCCCCAGATTATCAAACTTTGCGTTTTCGCGGCGCAGGATTTTATCCTCGCCGTATTCGCTGAAGCGGAATTTATAATCACCTTCGCTATAGACCCCACTTCCCGATAGCGAGAAGTTAAAGTCGCCTATTTGATACGATGGCGTGGATATAGACGCCTTATGTTCATTGTACGAGCCTACAAAATAGGACATTTTATATCTATCACTTCTTCTGGAGTCACTCAGCAGATTCACCGCTCCGCCCATGGCATTCGAGCCGAATAGGTCAGATGCGCCTCCGCGAACTATCTCTATTTCATTAACGAAGGATAGCGGAAGTATAGAGAGGTCGAACATAGCATTCTGCTTTGAGTTCAGCGGTACGCCGTCCAGCATAATCACATTTTGCGAGGAGTTAGTTCCGCGTATATTCACTGTTTTCAGTCCGCCGGCACCACCATAGTTTTTAACATAAACGCCGGGGGATTTATCAATCACATCGCTAATCTGCAGCGCTGGGATAGTCTCTATATTCTCTCTTGTAATGACCTGAGAAGAAGTGAGCTTAATAGCAGGATTATTTGAAATTTTATTGCCCGTAACAACCACCGCGGGTGCAGTGAATCGCAGGGTGTCTTTGCTATTTTTCTTACTTTGAGCTTCAGCAGGGTGAGCAAAGAAAAGAAAATATGCAAAAGCAGCCAAGATTAATATCAATCGTTCGTCTATGGATTGTCGCTGCTTTTGCATTATTTTATTGGGCATTTTCACGAGTTTAATTCTTCTTTTTATTTAACAATAAACTTAGAATTAATCATTTTATCACTTGTTTTCACCACTATATAGTATGATCCGCTGGATAGGTTCAGCTTGGAAATATCATATCTCAGGGTGTTATTTACTATATTAGCATTAGCAGCGACAACTAAATTTGCTTTCATATCGTACAAGCCGATAGTACAATTTCCGTCGTCTATTCCTGCTAAGTTCATATTAATTTCATTGCTTGTCGGATTAGGGAATACAGTGGCTTCATAGCGTGGTGCTTCCTCTACTCCATTTACGGATCTATATATAGTACAAGTATTTCCGGCAGAGTAGTTTCTCTTATATATATTCGATACCATCATACCTAAGCCATCGAAGTATACTATAGCTTGGCGTTTTCTTTGAATATCCTCGCTTTTATCGATGATTTTAGTACCTTTTGAGTGATATATAAAGCCATCGAAAACTGTAGTATATACGTCAAAGTCTTTATAATCCTTGGAGTTAGTTGTATTCATTACTAAGCATTCCCTCGGACCATTATCTATTATTGGTACATCGAATTCAATGGAATCTATCAGTGTTTGTTCTTTCCAATTGAATATCTTCACGTCCATAGTTATGTTCGTAGTAGCGTATAGATAATCACCTTCCCTTACCAAATGGTTGCCTGTGTCGCCGATATAGATCTTTTTCATAGGCTTCATTTCTTCTTTATTTTCATAGAAGTGCAAGTATGATTCACCGTATTTCCATCTTCCTTCTTGAATAAAGGCGAAAGTATTATTCGGCAGAAGCACCAAATGCTTACAAAGTGGCATTACCTCAGCACTATCGTATGGCTTAGATAGGTCATCTCTCTTGTATCTATACATAGAAGTAGTATCTTCTATGTTGTAAGAAATTATGTAAAAGTATTTATCATCGAACTTAATATCGCCCACCCAGTCATTGCATAGGATAGAATCCAGCACATCGAAGCTCTTAGTGGATAAAATATACACCTTATTTGCGTGAGGCATATATAGCTTTTCAGCTGAGTAATCAATAACTGGACGCATATTAAAGTTCAAATGCGTATCAAACTCTTTTACTTTCGTGAATGATGCAACTTCTCCGGGAACGAACTTCCAGATGCTTCCTGGTGTTTCTCCGTACTGTGTATCTACTATATGATTGTATATTTTTTCGTATCCTGTGCAGATTACGAATGGTTCTGGCATAGGGCCATTGCTTAAGTTGCCAACATAAGTTGGGCAGTCGCCACATTGAATTTCGATTTTATTATCGAAAACGCCGGCTGTTGCGCCATAAGCACATATGAATAAAGATACTAAAAATAGCACCAAAGAGTAACGAAATTTCATACAGTTACAATTAGATAATTAAATATATAATGTT